>JALXAI010000362.1 GCA_026992215.1 Desulfobacterales bacterium
GAAAATCGCTATAATTGAATCCACTCTATCACCCAAGGCTAACTCCTCGCATTCTTCACTGATTTCTACTGCCGTTAACCGGTGAAAGCGCGCTTTCTTAGAAAGCCTTGTTACCAGCGCAGCAAGCTTCACAGGGACATCAACTTTCAGATCGGCAAACATCTCTTCAATTGCCGTCTCCGCGTCCCAGCGGCCTGTTTCAATCGCTTTTCTCACAAGATATTCAACGACATTGGGCATTTCGTACATTGACGTGGATGAGTCTTCAAAAATCCTGTCTTCCCACGCGGAAGTTTTAGATATCTCAACAGGAAGAATTAATTTCCACTCCCACCCCGCAAGGAGTACCTCAGTTGGATCTTCAGCCAATACTTCTCCGAGTTCCTGGAAAGACATTCTGACATGGCTGGAGAGTTCAAAAAGAATCTTGGAAAGGCTCCTGGCAAGATCCTCCTCTACAACAAAAGAACCTATCGCCTTCTCCAGTCGGTTCATTTTCCAGAACCCTCAAGCTGCTGCTCTGGCTTGTTTTTCAGCCATTTTTTTATTAAATTTTTCAGCGTCAATGATAAATCTTTCATGAGTGCCCTCTGAAATTTTATCCACCCCGTCATCGGCTACTATCGAAAAGGTGAGTTTCCGGCCATCAACTTTTTCCAGTTTCACGTTGACATTCAAGGTAAGCCCCGAAGGTGTGGCCGCAATATGGCTGAAATTCACATGAATGCCTACCGTTTGTTCCTTTGGCCAGTCAATATATGGATTAATGGCTTTGATGCAAGCCCATTCGAAGAGCCCCACCATGAAACCCGTAGCAAGCACTTTGGGCATCACCTGGAATTCAGGAGATTCGGGTAAAAGGTGCGGGACAGTTTTGTTGGGACGGACTTTGTAATTGAAGCGGTAGGTTATCCCTGGTTTAAGTTCAGATTTCATCGTAGACCTCCTTTCCCTTGTAACAGGACACGTTTTTTGCTAAATATTGCAGCGGATCATACGTAAGTCAAATTAATTGTTTTTATTTGAACCATTAGCCACTTTAATATGGAATGGCAACAAATCATAGGTTTTTACCATGTAGTACGACTGGGAAGCTTTACCAAGGCTGCACAGGTTACTTTTCGTACCCAATCCGCATTAAGCCAGCAGATAAAAGCACTCGAAAAAGAACTTGGTTGTCTACTGATCGAAAGAATAGGAAAGCGTAGATTACTTTTGACGGCGGCGGGCGAAAGATTTTTTGAATTCGCAAAAAGCGTTCTCCGAGATTACGATTCGTTGATGGAAGATATGTGTGAGCTTAAAGGCGAGACTTACGGGAGACTTACGGTCGCTGCTCCTTTTACAACATTGTATCATCTCTTTCCGGATATTCTCAAAACTTACGTATCGCGCTTTCCTCATGTTGAATTAACAATTCTGGATCGTCCACAAGACACAGTTGTTGAACTCGTCAAAAATGGAGATATCGACTTTGGACTGGTTCTGAAATCACAAGTACCGAAAGGCCTTGACGCGATTCACTGGAAAAAGGTTGAAACCATGCTAATGACTCCGATTGACCACCCCCTATCCAAAAGCAGCCGAATAAGTCTAAAACAAATCGCTCAATACCCGCTCATCTTTCCACCCAAAAGCGCAAAACACTCCTACAGGAGAAAACTTGAAGAGACATTTCGAAAAGAAGGAATTCGTTACAGGATCGTAATGGAATCCTCAAATGTTGAGTTGACTTCTCTTTACGTAGAAATGGGAATGGGTATCTCTTTTGCCACTGTGGTTCCTGATCTTCCAATTCTGAAGCAAAGAAGGCTAAATTTTTTGCCACTTAAGCCCCTGTTCACTCCTGACATCATTACGATCGTCATAAAAAAAGTTAAAAATCTCCCGTTACATAAAAAAGCATTCCTCGAAATTTTAAGCGAAAAAAGTAATTGACAATTAGGAGTAACTACTATATAAGTACAATACAAAAGTCAGAATGTACCTCAGATACAATGCCAAAAAGGTAGATAGCGTGGAACAGGAACTCAAAATTTTCGAAGAAATTTGCCACAAGCACGGCCTCAAGGTGACACCACAGCGGATGGCCATATACAAGGAACTTGTAAATTCCACAGAACACCCGTCCGCCGTGATGATACATGAACGCATAAAAAAATATTACCCGAACGTCTCCCTCGACACCGTTAACCGAACTCTCATTACTTTCTCCGAAATCGGACTCGTCCAAATAATCGAGGGAAGAGGAGACCCAAAACGCTTTGACCCTAACCTCCGGCAGCATCACCATTTCAGATGCATACGATGCGGCCAGATAATAGACTTTTACAACCAGCAGTACGATGACCTCGAAGTACCCGAGGAACTCAAGTCCAAGTTCATAATTACCGGCAAAAGAGTCAACCTGGAAGGTATTTGCGACAAGTGCAAAAGTAATAACTAGGCAAGTGCTTTTCTGCCAGTTTTGATGATTTTTTTTGAAATATAATAGGATTTGCTACTAGATAGACATAATTGTAAACCGTATGGTTAACGATATAGTATTAATATCTAATATGGTCAAGGGGACTGGTATCCATCGCATAGGAAGGATACCATCACCTATGAGCATCTTAATGAAAAACAACTCCAGTCAGATAACGGGTAAAAACTTAACGCACACCAACCAAAGGAGAAAGGAGGACAGACATGAATGACGAAAAAATGTTTGAAACAAAAAAAGCCATAAACAGACCTACCAGGCTCGGCGGCGAATCAATCCGGGACTGGTGGCCAAACCAGTTGAACTTGAGAATCCTTCACCAGAATCCGCAGGTGATGAAACCGACGCCGGGGGATTTCAACTATGCCGAGGAATTCAAGAAACTCGACCTGCAGGCATTGAAAAATGATCTTTACGCCCTGATGAAGGAATCGCAGGATTGGTGGCCGGCCGATTTCGGGCACTACGGACCACTATTTATCAGAATGGCATGGCACAGCGCCGGCACATACCGAATCCTGGACGGCCGCGGAGGCGCATCCACGGGCAACCAGCGTTTTGCTCCGCTGAACAGCTGGCCGGACAATGCCAACCTCGATAAGGCTCGCAGATTGCTCTGGCCCATAAAAAAGAAGTACGGCGACAGGATCTCGTGGGCAGACCTGATGATCCTTGCCGGAAATTGCGCCCTTGAATCCATGGGATTTAAGACCTTTGGGTTCGGCGGAGGACGCGTGGATATCTGGGAACCGGAGGAAGACATCTACTGGGGACCGGAGACCGAGTGGCTCGGAGATAAACGGCACAGCAAGGATCGAAAGCTCGAAAATCCGCTGGCAGCCGTTCAGATGGGTTTGATCTACGTTAACCCGGAGGGCCCGAACGGAGAACCAAATGTACTCGCGGCAGCCGAGGATATACGCCAGAGCTTCAGGCGCATGGGCATGAACGATGAGGAAACCGTGGCACTCATTGCCGGCGGGCACACCTTTGGCAAATCTCACGGCGCTGCCGACCCGGAAAAGTACGTGGGTCCCGAACCCGAAGCTGCTCCCATTGAAGAACAGGGACTTGGCTGGAAAAACAGCTATGGAAGCGGCAAGGGAGTCGACACCATTACAAGTGGGCTTGAAGGAGCCTGGACACCTACTCCAACCAGGTGGGATAACACCTTTCTTGATATTCTTTTCCGCTATGACTGGAACCTGGAAAAAAGTCCGGCAGGAGCCTATCAATGGGTGCCAACGGATCCGGACGCGAAACGACTCGTCCCGGACGCGCACGACCTTTCCAAGCGACATGCACCTATTATGTTTACCACGGATCTGGCGCTTAGAATGGACCCCAAGTTCGGACCGATAGCAAAACGGTTCCACGAAAACCCGGACGAGTTTGCGGATGCATTTGCCAGGGCATGGTTCAAGTTGACCCATCGTGACCTGGGACCACGTTCACGCTACCTTGGTCCCGAAGTCCCCGAAGAGGAACTGGACTGGCAGGATCCGCTGCCACCGGTGGATCACGAACTGATTGATGAAAAAGACATTGCCGAACTTAAAAAGAAGATCCTGGCGTCAGGGTTATCCATACCGGAATTAGTTTATACCGCCTGGTCTTCTGCGTCCACTTTCCGCGGTTCTGACAAGCGCGGTGGAGCCAACGGTGCACGCATACGCCTTGCGCCTCAAAAGGACTGGGAGGTAAATGAACCGGCACAACTTGCAAGAGTACTCGATGTGCTCGAAGGAATCCGGAAGGAATTCAACGAGTCCCAGCCCGGGAACAAAAAGGTTTCCATCGCGGACCTGATCGTTCTAGGTGGCTGCGCGGCCGTGGAGCAAGCCGCAAAGAAGGCAGGATTTGATATTGAAGTTCCCTTTACTCCCGGGCGAACAGACGCCTCCCGGGAACAGACAGATGCGCAGTTTTATTCCGTTCTTCAGCCGGTGGCAGACGGTTTTCGAAACTACGTCAAAAACGGCGCCGACCTGCCGGCCGAAGACCTGCTCCTGGACAAGGCACAGCTCCTGACCCTAACGGCTCCCGAAATGACGGTTCTCATCGGCGGGATGCGTGTTCTTAATGCCAACTTCGCTCGCTCGAGACACGGAGTTTTTACCAGTAACCCGGAAACCCTTACCAACGACTTCTTTGTAAACCTGCTTGACATGAGCATAGAATGGAAGCCCACATCGGATGCCCGGGAAACCTTTGAAGGGCGCGATAGAAAAACGGGAGAACTTAAATGGACAGGAACTCGCGTTGATTTAATCTTTGGCTGGAACTCCCAGCTTCGCGCCATCGCCGAATATTATGCCCAGGACGACAATCGGGAAAAGTTTGTCCGTGACTTCGTGGCGGCATGGAACAAGGTTATGAACCTCGATCGCTTCGATGTCGCCTGGTGGTAGTACATCCGGAGAACTTCAGGAACTTTGTCAGAAAAAGAGTAATAGCGGTTAATAGTCGGTTCGGCGCGGAATATTCTCC
>JALXAI010000363.1 GCA_026992215.1 Desulfobacterales bacterium
CGGCATACGCCGCGGAAACCATGAAAAGTAACAAAACCAGACAGGTAGATATTTTCCTGCACATGGGTTACCCCCGGGTGATTCTGGAAAAAAGTGCGAATTCAGGTTATGAAACCAATTATTTCACTGACGTTTTCTATTGCACTGGTGTAAATGCCAGGCAATTCTTCCCTGTTCAATCCCAGCTTATCACTCCATTCGTTTACCCCTTCCCAATCCCCTCTTTCATAGCACAAAGTTAATAAATACGCCATTCCGTACGTGTTCGGTTTTCCGAGCAGGGCTTCTTTAATCTTCGATGTTATAGGCAATTCGTCCAGAATTTCTTCCATCGGACGTCCCACGAGGGCGTCAGTGGTTGATATTAAACCCATGAAAAACAGCTCCGTTCTTTTCTCGGGGACACCGATCTTGTCTGCCAGGATTTCGCAGAATCTTGCCCTGATAAGAGATATTTTGATCAGTTCCGTGGGTACGCCTTCGGAGAGTCCACCCAGAATGATCAGATATGCCCACTTTCTAATCTCGTTTTCTCCGAGGAGCGCAAGGGCGTGCCTGATGGAGGTAATCTCGTAGCGAAGGGAAAAGAACGAAGAGTTGATATATTTCAAGAGCTTATAGGTTAATGTTGGATCTCTTTCCAGGATCTCTCTCAGTTTCTCAAGGCTCAGATCTTCCTTTGAAAGTTCTTGAAGAATGCGCAAGTAGCTTACTTTGGCTACCGGGATATCTTTTCTCGAAATAATCGAGGGCCTGCTGAAAAAATACCCCTGGAAATAAGAAAAACCAAGCCCTTTCGCTTCTTCGAATTCTTCCATGGTCTCAGTTTTCTCGGCCAGTAGCTTGATCGATCTTCTTTCAAAGAATTCGACGATCTTTTTTCTTTCTTCAAGGGTTGTATCCCGATAGTCTACTTTTACAATATCTATGATATCGAAAAGAGGATTGTCATCGATATCATTAAGTACAAAGTCATCAAGGGCGAGGGTATAACCCCTCTTTTTAAGTTCCTTGCATTTTTGAAGCACTTCGTGGTCTATTTTGATGTCTTCCAGTATCTCGATCACAGCCAGATCCCTGGGCAACAGGTACGCGGTATTGTCAAGAAGCAGGTTCCGTGTGAAATTAACAAAAGCCTTTTTGCCCTCGGCTATCTTCTCCATGCCGATTACCAGTAGGGTGTTTTTTATGACCGAAAGAGACGCCTTGTCCCCGTTGTGTCCGCAAAAACAGTCTTCCTGCCTCATCCTGTACAGAATCTCGTAACCGAAAAGGTTCACATTTCTGTCGAAGATAGGTTGTCGAGCCAGGTAAATGTCCATTTATCTATGCTGGTACTTTTCGTCGTATATTGCGAAGGTTTAGTGGGAGTTTCTCGTCGCAAACTTATGTGTATTACAACTGTTTTAATTCTAATATCAAAGCAGGCAGGATTACAAATTTATGTTCGATATGCCCGGGGCCCCTGTACCCGCGGATTCGTTACCCCTCTATATTCTTGAACATGGTTGGGTTGTGCGAGGGAAAGTGCATACGATGGTCTTTTGAGTTGTTTTGGGGTACTTCCTTTGAGGCATGTAACGTTTTCGTGTGTCCTGATATTCATTCCGGATTTTGCCTGGTCATTTCCGCGGGAGAAGGAGTTCAGACCCCGTGTCGGGTTCTGAGTTTTACATGGGACCCTTTTGCAGCAAAAAAGAATAGCTGGTTTCAGAAATAGTCGGTTAACCGGTTCATTACCCGGGTTCTCCTGCTTTTTTCTTCGTGCTGCACCACGGAATAGCGGTATCGCGGTAAGAGTTCAGTCGGGCTAAAATGTTGCATGTTTCAAGGTACGTATCTTAGCGAGGGGGCAGCAACAGGTCCGGGATAAACTTGGTGATGGGAGACCAGAAGGTAATAATCACGAGATCAATCAGCAGGACAAAAAGGAACGGGACGATGGCGCGGCTTATCTCGGAAAGCTTATTTTTAGCTATGCTGCACGAAACAATCAGGCAAATCCCCAGGGGGGGCGTAAGCATACCGATGGCGAGATTCACCACGACTATTGTTCCCAGCTGGATCATGTCTATTCCAAGCTTGGGCATAACCGGGATCACCACCGGCACGAGCAGGATCAGTGCTGCCGTGGTTTCGACGAAGGTTCCCGCCATAAGGAGAATCAGGTTTATAAGGAGCAGAAGGATAACCTTGTTGGTAGTTAAACCCAGGAGGAAACCGGTGATAAGTTTGGGAATTTCTTCTATGGCCAGGAACCAGCTGAATATTGATGCTGATGCTATGATAAACATAATCACGCTCGACATTACCGCCGAATCTATAAATATGCGTGGCAAATCCCGGAATTTCAGTTCCTTGTGAATGAAAAGTCCTACGAGCAACGCGTAGACCACGGCTACCGCTGCCGATTCGGTAGCCGTGAACACGCCTCCAAGGATCCCTCCAAGAATAATAATCGGAGCCCCGAGGGCCCAGAAGGCTTTCCGGAAGGATATTAAAAGATCCCTGGCCGAGAACTTCCTGGTGTGGCCATAGCCCCGGTTCTTCGAAATGACCACCACTGCAGCAATGAGGCTCATTCCCATCAAAATTCCGGGTAAAATTCCGGCGGCGAACAGCCTTCCGATGGAAGCGCCCGTGAGGAAACCGAAAATAATCATGGGAATACTGGGCGGTATGATAACTCCTATTGAACCCCCGGCAGCCTGAACGGCTCCAGCAAAATCCCTGTCGTATCCCTTGTCGATCATCGCGGGGATCAATATGCTTCCAACAGCCGCGGTATCGGCTGCTGCAGAACCGGATATTCCGGCAAAGAACATGGCGGATACGATGGCAACGGATGCCAAACCCCCGGTCATCCAGCCCACAACCGAGTCGGCAAGGTTAACTATCCTTCTTGAAATGCCCCCGGACTCCATCAGGGATCCCGCAAACATGAAAAGCGGTACGGCCATCAGGGGAAAGGAATCGGTGCCCGCATACATGCGCTGGACGGCAACTATCACGCTGAGGTCGCTTTTCGTCAACAATGCAATGACTGACGCTATCCCAATTGCAATGGCAATCGGCATATCAAGCGCAAATAAAATGATGAGACAAATAAACAGAATCAGGGCGGTCATCTTGATTTATCCCCGATTGTGCATTCCAGCAAAAAGGTTATTCCGTGAATCATAAATATCACGCCGCTCAAAGGTATGACTGCAAAGGGAATGCTCTTAGCCAGACCAAGCGCGGGTGTTTTTTGAAGCTTGATAAGCAGAGCAAACTTAGAGCCGTAAATTATCATTATGGAGAAAAAGAAGAGAGATGCCAGATTTGTGGCTATTTTTATGTTGCGTGATATTTTGTCCGGCAACCTCTGTACCAGGAAATCAATTCCTATGTGGGCCTTTCTCTTGTAAGCGACAGTTGCCCCGATAAACGAAATCCACACCAGGAGCATTCGTCCAAGTTCTTCAGACCAGAAAAGCGAATGATTAAGAACATACCTGCAGAAAACCTGGGTGGCGGTAATTAACGCCATAGAGAACCCGAGAGCAAACAGGCTCCACTCGGACCCTCGATTGATTGCAGAACTGATTTTCTGGAGTATTTTCAACATTTCGGGATAAACCGGTTTCTTTTCTCCGGACCTGTAACCGCTTTCGATCATAACACGTACAGAAAATATGCAGGCAGTCTGCTACGTAACAGAATTCATATAATACTTGATCATCCATTATACAATATTTTATTTTTCTGATATGTTTCCTTTAAGTTACCGGATCATCCGGAGAGGAATACTTACTGTGCCGGGCCGCAAGCAGACTTTGTTCTTGATACTGCATACGTTGTTTCCACGAAGATGAAAGAAAAAGGTAGTGTGCCTGGAGCTATTTCTCAAAAGTTCACTGTTTTTTCCCGGCGTGCTGTCATCGCGGAAATAATTTTACTGTATATCTGCCTTGAAAAATCCCTGCTCGTCTTCGCTTTCCTGTTTTGCTGGTGAGGGCAGGTTGTTCTCTTTAAAGGCTTCGACTATCACGTTTTTGTCTTCCGGTCCCGCAATTGTTCCTGTATCGGGGTCAATACGCAGGAGAACCACTCCCGGCGGAGGCGGAGGGAAGAATTCCACCGGTTGATCTTTCAAGGCCTCCTTCATGAAGTACAGCCATATGGGGCTGGCGGCTTTCGCCCCGGTTTCTTTTCTGCCAAGAGAATATTTCTCGTCGTCAAAGCCCACCCAGACGCCGGTCAACAACTTCGGCGTGTAGCCTATAAACCACGCATCCCTTAAGTTGTTGGATGTCCCTGTCTTGCCCGCTGCAGGGCGATTGAGTGCTTTGACACGTTGCCCGGTGCCATAGAGGACAACTTCCTGGAGCAGATGGCTTATGATGTACGCGGTATCCGGAGAGAGGGCAAATTGCTTGCTCGAATAGTTTTCGTAAATAATCCTACCGTGCCTGTCTTCAATTCTTGTAATCATCACAGGTTTTACCCGCTCCCCAAGGTTTGCAAAAGCAGAATACGCACCTGTCATTTCCATGAGTGATACTCCGGAAGCACCCAGGGCCAGGGACAGAGTATGAGTCAGAGGGGCGGTTATTCCCAGCCTTCTGGCGTATTCAATGGCAGTGTCAACTCCGATACTTATCAAGATCTTAATGGTAACAATGTTTCGAGAATGTATCAGGGCCTCCCGGAAATACGTTGGCCCGTAAAACTTCTTCCCGTAGTTGTGGGGTTTCCAGTAGCCTTTCAAGCTCGGGTCGGGAAAGCCTATGGGAGCATCAACAATAACGCTCAAGGGATTATAGCCGTTGTCCAGGGCCGCGGAGTAAATGATGGGCTTAAACGCGGATCCCGGTTGCCTCAGCGCCTGGATCGCCCTGTTAAATTGACTCTTTGAAAAAGAATACCCACCCACTAGGGCCCTTACGTAACCGGTTTCGTTTT
>JALXAI010000364.1 GCA_026992215.1 Desulfobacterales bacterium
GGCTTCGGAAAAGGAACTGCGGACAGCTGGGCATTAAAGCTTGGTGCCGATAAAATAGCGAATATGGTATGGTGATTGAAGTGCGCGAAAACGCTTAGGTATTCTCTTTTTCTTCCTGCCTCCATCTTCCGGTACCTGCAAACAGGAAACTTGCATTTCCCCTTGTAAACTGTTTCCCGGTGAACCTGGACCTCAACCGAAACGAAGCTCCTGTCTTCCACGGGAATTTCCCCGCGGTTTCCAATTGATAACCGGTAACGAGCAGTGAGCTGCGCAAAGTCCGGGGACTTGATTATTTTAAGCAATTTGGCTATAAAGCTACTGCGGGTAAAATTAAATTCTAGCGTTTAAGTGATATTGGCGTGGAACAGGTACTGTTATTAAATGCGACTTATGAGCCGTTGAGAGTAATTTCCTGGAAAAGAGCTGTCATCCTGATGGTTCTGGAGAAGGTGGAAGTCCTTGAAACTTACGACAGGGAAATTCGTACCTCCACTGTTTCTTTTAGATTGCCTGCCGTGGTCAGGCTTTTTAAGTTCATTCGGTTTAACCAAAACTCGGTCAGATTTTCACGCCAGAATATCTACATGAGGGACAGGTACCGTTGCCAGTACTGCGGAAAAAGATTCGCCCCGGAACAACTTACCTACGATCACGTGGTTCCAAGATCGAAGGGTGGGAGGACCAACTGGGAAAACATAGTTACGTGTTGCCTGGAATGTAACAAGAAAAAAGGAGGCAGAACACCCGAGCAAGCTGGGATGAAGCTGTTGAGGAGTCCCAGGAAACCGAGCTGGCACCCGGTGGTGATGGTATCTATTTCAAAAAAGAACCCTCCCCGGCCATGGCAAAACTATTTGATATACTGAAGCTGTTTCTAGTGGGCAGATTCTTTCCCGGGAATTTAGTTTTGCCCTGACATAATTTGGTTTAATTTCGACGGGCAACATGTTTTCAATGGAAGGAACAATTCTCTTTGACTCTGGTGCCTGTTTGATCGGGAAACCGGGTTTGCATGGAACTTTTTACCACGGGCCTTGGCTTCAGGCCTGCTGCCATGGGTAATAATATGATGATAATAGATTTTCACACCCATATATTCCCTGAGGAAATTCGTACCGGCAGGGAAAAATTTTTTAGCGGTGAACGCGCCTTTGAACTCCTGTACGGAAATCCGGGTGCCAGGATGGCAGGCGCCCGGGAGCTGGTAGAGAAACTGAGGCAATGCGGAGTAGACAAGGCGGTGGTATTTGGTTTTCCATGGGAATCCGATGCCATAGCAAGGATGCACAACGACTACGTTCTGGAAGCTGCCGGGAGGTATCCGGAGTTCCTGGTTCCCTTTGCGTGCGCCGGGATTTCATCCGGGAAAGGGGTGAGTGAACTTTCGAGGTGCGCATTGATGCCTTTCAAAGGGATAGGTGAACTGGCCTTTTATACCGATGATGATCCAGCGGAACAGTTGCGAAAAATTGCTCCTGTCGTTGATATTTGCAGAACTGAAAAACTAATTCTCCTTGTACACTCAAATGAACCCGTAGGGCATAAGTACCCCGGTAAAGCAAAGGCCGGCCTTAAATTCTATTATGACCTCGCCTGCATGTGCAGGAACCTCCCGCTGGTTCTTGCACACTGGGGAGGCGGGTTATTTTTCTATAACCTGCTGAAAAAAGAAGCCCCGGAAGTGTTAAAAAACGTTTACTATGATACAGCGGCATCTCCGTATCTGTATCGGAAAGATATTTACGATTATGCCGTGAAGATAGCAGGGGTCGAAAAAATAGTTTTCGGCAGTGATTTCCCGCTCCTTTCCCCCGATAGGTACTTCAAAGAACTGTCAGATTCCGGAGTTCCGGAAGACCAGGCCAACAAGATAAAGGGGGAAAACGCCCTTAAATTGTTAAATTATTTCGAAGCCAGGTAGTAATTACGTGATAACCTGGCGGGCGGGGAGAGGAAACCACATTGCCGCAAATGTGCAAGCTCCCCTCCCTTCCACTGATCATTCCGGAATAGCATTGAGTTGTACCATTGCATCAAATATTGGCAGCCTTTGTCCCACGTATTTCCCCACCCAGTGGTGATAGATGGCCAGTATCTTGCCGGTTCGGCAGAGTTCTGCTAGTGCCCTGTCTGCAACCAGGCGAAAGTCGGCATCGTTTCTCCTCACTGCTAGCGCAAATGGCTCATAGGAAAATACCTGCGAGTCTATCGCAAACCTGCCCGGGTCCCCGCTTTTTAAAGCCAGGCCCACCAGGACCACCTGGTCTGAAGAAAAGGCATCAATCTTTCCGTTAAGCAGGGCCTTGATACCATCGTCGGCGGTGGTGAATAATATAATCCTCGCTCCTGCCGAGGTTTTCTTAATCAGCCTTTTTAACGTAGCCTCCGTGGTTGTCCCTTTCACGACCCCTATTTTTTTCCCCTGCAAGGATTTTTCCCCTGACAATCTTTTCTCTTTAAGTGTCATCAAGGCGGCACCGGTAACAAACGTAAGCTGGGTAAAATCGACCTGTTCCATCCTTGAAAGGGTTTTTGTTGTGGCGCCGCACAAAATGTCTATCTTGTTTTTGACCAGGGCATCAAACCTGCTTTTGGCAGTTACCGGTACGTAAACGACTTTTATCCTTTTCCCTATTTTTTTCTCAACCTCTTTCACGATAAACTTGCCGAGGTCAATGGAATAACCCGCCGGCTTGCCCTTTTCGTCCACGAAAGACATCGGGGGCTCTGATGTGCGGTAACCTATTCTTATCTGGCCGGTTTTCCTGATTTGTTTCAAAGTGCCGCTAAATCCTCCTGCTGATACCGAGCCTGCAAGAAATACTACGAACAACACAATGGCTAACAATCTTGATTTCATTATTCCTCCTTTTCTGTTTGACGCTCGTTTTTTAACGAAACGGACTCTATAAAAAACCTCTTCCATGGTCAAGTTATAAATGGGCTCTCCCCATTTAGCCGGCATTACGCCTCTTTGCGGTCTTTAACCCGAATACTTACCCATTAAAAACCAGAGATTGGCACAACTGGCCGCGCTAAAAGACCAGGAGTCATACGGAGCGGCGCTGTAGCCGTTTATAGACCGAAAAAGAGCAGCCTCGTAAATGCTTTAAGCCTTGTCTATTTAACACCCATTTGACCTATTATTCAAATGCGTATATATGTTATTGGCGTTTTCCTTTTTTATCACTTTCGGGAGAGAGAAACCGTGAAACCGCTGGTCACCATAGGCTGGGTGCTATTGTCTGAGGTTGTGGAAGAGGATCTTCTGCGAAGTTATAGAAGTGCGGTTGCGAAGGTTTGCTCGGTTCTCGAAAAGGATTTTCCTGATTTTCGGTGGGAGATTCCTTTCGTGAGGCGCCGTCGATATCCTCCTCACGGTGCACTTGACCCTCTTGAACTCCTGGAAGTCGGGCTGATGGAAAAAACCAGGAACAACTGGGACTTTGCTATTGTTCTGGTGAGTAACGAACTGGAGCCCAGATACAGAATTTCCACCATTGGAGTCCCTTCTTCCGCGCTGGAAGTGGCTGTACTCTCGAGTTATGAGCTGGAAGAGCATGATCATGTGGATGAAAAAGTAGGTGCCCTTGCTCTTCACCTTCTCGGTCACCTCTGGGGACTGTCCCACGAGACCGAAGGCCCCATGTATCCTCCGGAGAAGCACGAAGATCTGCTTGTAAGCAGCTTTACCGAGGAACAAAAAAGGTCAATTACAAGGCGGCTTGCGGAGGTTGCCGATACAAGGCTTGAAGAAAAGAAGGCAAAGTGGAGTAGTATCTCGTTTTACTGGTCTACTTTCTGGACGGATCCCGGAAGCATTTTACGAGATGTCCAGGATTATGCGCCGTGGCGCCTGCCGATCAAGATGGCCAGGATGACCGCGGCAACGGCAGTGTCCATGATATTCCTGCTTATGGGGTCCGAATCCTGGGAAGTGGGAGTCCATTTTTCTCCGCTGCTCCTTGTCATCGGGACCATCCTTGCCGTGCTGGGATCAACTACTTTTATTTTTAAAGGGCAAAACCTTGGACAGCTATCAAGGGAAGCTGGTTACAAGGAGCAGCTTGCGCGTACAAGAATCGTGACTTTTACCACCCTACTTTACGGAATGTTTTTCCTGTGGCTGCTGTTTATGGTTTTCGTGGTGGGTATAGGACTGGTGTTTCCCAGGGAAATACTTAACAGCTGGCTTGGGAACAGGCTATCTTTTGCAGATCTTTTACGCTTTGCGTCCTTTTCGGGGATACTCGGGTTGCTGGCCGGCGCGGTTGGAGGTAACCTTGAAGAAGAGGATGAAATCAAGGCTGATCTTTTCTACGATGAAGAGACATAAACAAAGAGGAAGGAGATTGGTTGGAAAAATGAAATACCCTTTTGACCTTGGTACTGCGAAGAAAATCCTGGACAAAAAGAGGGAAATCCTCGGGAGAGGGCTCTCGTACGCAGAAAAGATTTTGTTTTTGCATGAAACGGAAAATACCTTTTCCGAGGTTCTCCGGCGGGGGAGAGACCAGATAGAATTGAGACCCGACAGGGTGGCCATGCAGGATGCCACCGCTCAAATGGCGATGCTTCAATTTATTCAGGCAGGTCCCGAGCGTACCCGGGTGGCGGCAACCATACATTGTGATCATTTGTTAAGAGCAAGCAGGGGGTTTGAGGATGATATAAGGGAAGCCCTCGAGAGCAACAGGGATATTTACGACTTCCTTTCTTCCGCCGCGAAAAAGTATGGAATCGGGTTCTGGGGACCGGGTTCTGGGATAATCCACCACGTTGTTTTTGAAAACTATGCAATCCCCGGCACGATGATGATCGGAACTGATTCGCACACTCCCAACGCCGGCGGTCTTGGGATGATAGCGATAGGTGTCGGAGGGCTTGATGCCGCTGAAGTGATGGCAGGACTTGCGTGGGAAACCAC
>JALXAI010000365.1 GCA_026992215.1 Desulfobacterales bacterium
ACGTGGATAAGTTTCAAGTTTTAATGAAATCCTATGTTTAGTTAAAACTTCAGAAAACTTATCCTTATTATTATGCCCATAACATTAGATTATCTTATTGTCTGATTATTTGTGATCATACGCCTATTTACGGATTGTGTCAACCCAATATGGGGATTGTACCTTGACTCGGATGTGCAAAATGCAGTATAAGCTTTATTTACTGAGGAGTATATGGATACATGATAGAAAGCATGCAAAGTATTGTCAGGCAATTCCGTGGTTTTTTGAGACAGAAGAACGTTAAAGAAAAATCTATTCCTTATTACATCTGGTGGGTAACAGGCTGCTACAATTCTCTTAAAAAAGATCTGACGGAAACTATCAACGGCGATGAGAAAAAGAATTGGTTGCTTGAGCTAGCTACAAAACATGAAGACTGGCAGGTAAAACAGGCTGATTACGCTCTCAAATTGTATACATATTTCATTTCGCACCATGGTGATCGTGGTGTCGATTCATATTCAGATGCCTGGGAGAGCCTGGAACGGCAAACCAGAAGGATGCTCAGGCTGAAACAGAGATCATACAGGACCGAGCAGGCTTACATAAAATGGCTGCGAAGGTTCAGAGCTTATCTACGGGACAAGGAACCCGATACGCTGACCGGAAGTGACGTACAAGCGTTCCTTACGCACCTTGCGTTGGATCAGAAGGTCTCTGCCTCAACTCAAAACCAGGCACTAAACGGGCTTGTGTTTTTTTTCAGGTACGTACTCAAAAAAGACCTGGAAGGCTGCATTGATGCAATACGAGCCAGGGAAAAGAGGCGGCTGCCGGTAGTTCTTACCAGAAGAGAGATAAATCAGATCTTTTCCGTGCTCAACGGTGTTCATAAAATTATGGCTATGCTTATCTACGGATCGGGGCTTAGAGTGAGCGAATGTACAAGGCTTCGCGTAAAAGACCTCGATCTTGAAAAGAATGTCGTTCTTGTTCGATCCGGGAAAGGTGACAAGGACAGGATCACGATTTTCCCGGAAAATCTCAAGGACGATCTTCTTGCCCACATGGACTCTATAAAAGTGCTCCATGATGAAGACCGAAGGAATAACATTCCCGGGGTGTGGCTCCCCGGAGCCTTGGATAAAAAGTACCCGAACGCGGGCAAAGAATGGGGCTGGTTCTGGCTTTTTCCTTCGAAATCCCTGTCCGTTGACCCGATGACACGGGTTGTACGGCGTCACCACATCCATACAGCCACGCTGCAACGAGCATTCAAAACGGCCGTCAAAAAAGCTGGGATACAAAAACCCGCTACCGTACATTCGCTTCGGCACAGTTTTGCCACCCACCTTCTTGAAAACGGTTACGATATACGGACTGTCCAGGAACTCCTCGGCCACAAAAATGTCCACACAACAATGATTTATACTCACGTGGCCAGGAAAAACATTATGGGTGTCAAAAGCCCACTTGACCTCTTTTGATAAGTCGATTGTTGCCGCCGCGCACAGCACGGCGGCAATATTACGCATAACGATCTCGACAAAAACTACCTTCTGATGTTATTCCTTCCTGGCATAAAGGGCACTACTGGCAATCCAAAGCTTTTCACGGGGAAAATGTATCCGGTTTGCCCCCGAGCTGCCTCATATGCCGCAGAGCAGGGGAAGCTATCTTGAGGTCGGATGCAGCGACTGCTCAGCTTCCGATAATCTCGTCCAAACCTTCGATTACCTGGTCCAATTGCTCGGGTGTTGCTGTGCCAATCCTTTTGCCGACTCTTTCAATTGACAAGGTTCGAATCTGGCTAATCTTGACCCATGAGCGCTTTGGTAAGCCAGCTTCGTCCAGTTCCAGAGTCAGGGGAAATCCCGCCCGTTGGGGCTGACTGGTAATAGCCATGGCAATGACCGTCCCAGAGCGCATATTGAAAACATCGTGACTTAGAATAAGAATGGGTCGAAAACGAGCTTGTTCCCGCCCCCTGACCGGATTCAAATCCGCCCACCTTATTTCGCCTCTCAATATTCGGGCCATTCGCTCAACTCCTCAGACATTCCCTCTTCAGCCATTGCCTTCTCAAATTCGGGGTCAAGTTTGGCACATTCCCGGGCTAGTCGACTTCGTTCCAAGCGCTCGAGTTTTTCTTCAACAGCTTCCTGGATAGCTGTGCTTCGACTTGGGAATATGCGTTCATTCACCAGCCGATCCAGACGAGCCAACGTTTTTTTGTCAAGTGTTATGGCTATTTTGGCCTTAGGCATGTCACCACCTCCGGTATGATAGTATGTCATACCCGGGCAAAAGTCAAGCCGCTATCTTTGAGGATCCGGGGTAGGTACTATCCCCATGATGTGCTCCCTCCCTTTTCGTCATAAGGAAACTCATTTAGCAAATAATTCCTTTACGCCCGGCTGTCTCGGAGGAAATTCGTCTAATGAACATTGAATTTAATACTTGCGAAACTCTTCGGCAGCTGTGAGATCAACTTGTCAGCTTTAAAAAAGCTACATCCAGCCACGAGTTCTCCGATTTTTATCGCGACGTACCCGCGGCTCGCCCCACATGACCGCACGCTTTCTAACTCGAGCTCTCTATTTAAGATCAAATGATGAAATTCTTCTTCCGTTAATACAACCACGTTCTTACGTATCCAGCGACCAAACAACTGGAGGGCAACAGTGGTTGGCTTGAAGCCTCTGTCAAGGCGGCGAAGCACCATCAAACCCGCGGAATCAACCGGGAGTCTTTCCACTATTTCCAGCCACCTGGAATCACGAAGCAGCCAGATGCCTTTATTTCTCTCGTAAACCCTATAGGGCTCGAAAACCCGTGAAGGAACTCCGAATCTCTCGCCGAAATACGCGATAACAAGTTTTTTCCCGTCACCCTTTAACCATTCTGGCGACGAAGAATCCGACGGAGTCTGTTTTGTGCGGGTATATTCTCCAGCATTTCTTGATGGAATCGTCATACTTCGTGTCTCCCCACTCGCTCAAACCCGGTTCATGCGGAAAACATAAATTTATGTCAGATACCTTCACGTCAAACCGGTCAAGGGCATACTGAACAACTGATTCGTTCTCTTCCGGGTTATAGGTACACGTTGAGTACACCAGGACACCTCCCGGAGCCAGTATTTTCAGTGCCCTGTGTATCAGCTGCTTTTGAACCTGAGGCAACCCTCTCCCCATTCTGCATTTATGTAGAACCTTCCCATCTTCCCCTATCATATATCGACCTTCGCTGGAACACGGAACATCAAGCAATATTTTGGGAAACAGCGTATCCAAGGGATACTGTTCCCCTCGAATCATGGTAACAACAGTATTTACCATGCCCAGTCTTTTCAGATTGGCTCTCAGCGCGACAAGCCGCGAGACGTTTTTGTCATTGGCTACAATGAGGCCGGTGTTTTTCATCATCTCGGCCAGATGAGTGGTTTTACCGCCGGGAGCCGCGCAAAGGTCCAGGATAAAGTCATCTTCCCCGGGCTCCAGCGCGAACACGGGGATTGCAGAATTCAAGGTCTGCGGGTGAAACAGCCCGAGATGGTATTCCAGGAGCGTACCCGGCTGCACGTCCACGGGAATCCTGATAAAATGATTGTTGAGCAGAGTCAATTCACACCGGACATTTCTCAAATTCAGGGCATTCCACAGTTTTTCCCTGCTTATTCTGAGGGTATTTACCCTGACAAAATTCCCCAGGGGGCTTCGGAGGCAATGCATAAATGATTCAAATTCCGGGATAATCTCCCTGTATTTATCGAAGAAGCTTCCCGAGCTATCATAAATTTCGTCATGCATATGATAAACTTTCCAAATCTTGAACCCGCGTCAGGCTTCAGCAACTTTTTTTGACATCAACTTCGCGGCTTTGGTAACTTCATTAAGAAGAGAACTAATATCAAAAAGAGTATCTCGTAAACAATCTTTTTTTAAACACATAGAGAGGATAGCACAAGTTGGGGCAAATGGAACTAGAATACCTCGGTCTCACTGACGTTGGAATGGTAAGGAAGCAAAACGAAGATGCCTTCTTTTGCGACGGTCAAAAAAAGCTTTTTATCGTATGCGATGGTATAGGGGGCCATGTAGCAGGGCAGCTAGCAAGCAGCCTGGCGGTGGATACGTTTCGCCGGTATTTTTTTGAACCCGATAAGGACGACCCAATCCTCAAGAGCCGCGCTTTCAAAAAATATACGATAACCCAGAGAAAACTCATATCGGCCATAAACAAGGCCAACAGAAGGATATACGAGGAATCCAGGAACAACGGCCACCTGAAGGGAATGGGAACCACAATGGTCACGCTCTACCTTGAAGGCGACACAGCCCACATAGCCAACGTGGGTGACAGCAGGTGCTATCGTCTGAGGGACGAAAAATTTGAACAGCTAACCCATGACCATTCCCTGGTAATGGAAAGAGTCAGAAAGGGAATGCTCACAGCCGAAGAAGCAAGACATCACCCCCAGAAACATATTATTACCCGCGCTCTTGGGATCAGGGAACAGGTAATTCCCGATTTATACGAGTTTGATGTTAAGCCCGGAGATCTTTTCCTTTTGTGTTCCGACGGCCTCAGCGACTGCGTGGTGGAAGACGAAATTGCCGCTATTTTTGAAGCCTTCTGCTTTGACCTGACAACCATCGCGAAGGGACTGGTGGAGCTTGCATGTGACAGAGGAGGCCCTGACAACATCACGGTCGTCCTTGTTTACTGTCAGCCCGATAAAAGAAAATACTTTTAGAACCAAAGAGATATCACGTATTGATATTACCCCCCAACTCAATTGTAGCCGAAAGATACATGATAAAAGAGCTCCTGGGCCATGGAGCGATAAGCGAAGTCTACCTGGCTTACGATCTTGGAAAAAATGATTTCAAGGCCTTGAAATTACTAATCTCGCACTTGCTTCCGGGCAACCACTCATT
>JALXAI010000366.1 GCA_026992215.1 Desulfobacterales bacterium
GTCCAAACCTTTTGGTTGCGGCTTCGCTGCCTTAGAATACTTATTTTAAGACATGTAACGTTTTTGCGTGTCTAATTTTAGTGCTGCGATTTGTTGTTTTTAGTCCGCCAAGGCGGATCTCCGACTGAGCGAGGACTGGGAGAAAGATGGGGAAAGTCTACCAGGTCGTGAGAATACGCGCTACAGAAGTCAAAAGGCATATGAAAGTCCCTGCGCCAGCTAATCCATACATTACGGGATTCGCAAGGTGCTTCTGGGAACGTAGAAACAAAAAGGATAGCAAAGTGTTGCCAGCGATCTCGGGCCGAGAATGTCGGGCAGTGGTAGCATAAGAGGTAATACAGTCGGGCGGACCACAGGGGTTGCCTTTGAGATGCCTGTGCGCTAAGATAGGAAAATCCTGCGTACGTATTGTCCCGCCATAGCTTAGCGATGACGGATTCTTGAGGGGAATGGAGCTGTAAAGCCTATGGCCTACTTGGTCCAGCATTTCGTCAGGACGGGGATATACTATGACTGGTGGCTGGTCGTCAGATTTTAGTTACGGATATTATCGAAGACTATTGAAAGCGATAAAGGCTAATTTTCAGATTCGTTTATTTTCTGAAGTGCCGGAAATTCTTAAACTTCACCAAGAAAAACCGGTTGTTTTATTACGCCATGATGTAGATCTTGATCTGGATAGCGCACTAACTATGGCGGAAATAGAAAGCGATTTTCAGGTTTCTTCGTGCTATATGCTAATGACCAACTGTCCATTTTATAATCTAAACGATCAGTCATCACGGGCAATCGTTTCACACTTAATACAATTGGGGCACGAAGTTGGATTACACTTTGATTTTAATAATCAAAATGATGAATATGGTGATATTAAGACTGATTTTTTGGTAGCGGAGATTGAAAGTTCTGCCAAGCTGTTGGAAGACATAATCTCACGGCCTATATATTCGATTTCTTTCCATCGCCCATTGCAACAATTCTTAAAAGGTCCCCTCTTTATAGCCGGGAAAATAAACGCCTATTCTGCAGAGTTAATGGATTGGTACTTGTCAGATTCAAGAGGAAACTGGAGAGAGGGCGAACCACTTCAAATGCTGGAGAATCCCCGAAAGCCACTATTGCAGTTATTAGTACATCCGATTTGGTGGGGAGATGAACATATGAAGCCAAGCGACAGATTACAATCTTTTTTTGAACATCGTACCCAGGATTTATCTGGTGAACAAATAGAAGAATTTGACAATGCTCTCTCTGGCCATCTAGGGGTACGTCGCAGTAAAATCCACAATAGAAAAGGAGAATGAAATGGCAATAAATGGCCAGTTTAACACTGATGCGAAGGCATTAAACAGAAGAATTGTCGCTCATGACAAGTATGGCGAGAAAGACATCAATGAATGGATATTTAGCAACTTGGATGTTGCTAGGAACATGATGATTCTTGACCTTGGTTGTGGGACCGGCAAACAAACGATCCCAATGGCAAAAGCAGTTGGAAAAGATGGGCGTATTGTTTCAGTAGATATATCGCAAGAGGCATTGAACGTTCTTCTTGAAAAAGCCACAGAGGAAAACGTGAGTGAACAGATAACCACACTATGCTGTAGCTTGGATGATATTGCTATCCACTTGGAGAACGAGCGATTTGATCGTGTATTGAGTTCATACTCGTTGTATTATGCTCAAAATCCTGAAAATCTGGTCAAAACAATTTGGGAAACGTTGAAGACAGGAGGAATTTTTTTCTTTTGTGGCCCTGCTAAGGACAACAATCGTGAACTTAAGTCTTTCCATTATAGCTTAAAAGGAGAGCCAGTCCCGTCCGAAAGTGGAGGAGCTGCTTTTATGGAAAAATTAGGACAACGTCTTGTGCGTGAAGTCTTTCGTCATGTGGAGGTTACCATGTTTGAAAATCCTCTTCGGTTCGATTCCGCCGAAGCCTTATACGCTTACTGGAGTTCGTATAACTTGTACGAAAATGAGTTAGATGAGAGATTTAAGGTAGCTGCTGCAGAGCATTTTAACAGGAACTCGTTTTTTGTAACTAAGAAACGAGTGATTGGTGTAAAAGCCGTAAAGTAGCCTTACAGGCTGACAGATAAGGTTAGATTGTGCGAGTGAAGCGAGCCACAATCTGATGAACGTTTGTTGGACAAGCCTGGATAGCAGTATACGGAAAATATCTATTTGGGTTATGGTTAGCGGATAAGACTCCAGGGAGAAGCACATTTTCTGCTGCAACAAAAAGGGTTCATGAAAGCAAAGGTTCCCGGTAAAACAGGGTCCGAAAGGCAGAATATGTTATTTCTTGCGCGCAGATATCCATTTGCGACAGAAGCGGGTTTTTTGATAAACCGGATCAGTCCTCATTCCTCCTTTTCAACGCTTCCTTTAGCCTGTAGCTTTCCCATGAACACTTGATTACCCAACTTCGACAGTTAGTGGTGTAAGTTACAGGAAACACTGAGTTCACGTTGTCGCTTGTCACAGGGAGTCAATTTTCATTCGCCATTTACATACGATATGGGAAAATTTAAGCCGGGAGCATAATGGCCGGGAACTTTTTCGGCTCTGATTTGCATGCCTTGTTCTGGTTTCCACTTATTGGGCCGCCAGCAATCAAGGCTTTGCCGCACAGGGTTTTCTTTGAAGGGTAACGAGGGTATGTGTGAATCGAGAACCTCTCACAAGGGGCGATGAGAAGCTGAACGGTGTTGTCGTGATCGCCAGGTTCAGCTTGCCGGCAAGTTCCTGTTCGTAGCGGCAAAGAAGCGGGTCTGTATCAGCGTCGCCGAACATGTACAGCATCAAGACGCCGGAATGAGACAGCCTGTTTAGGCAAAAAGAGTAAAGCTCTTTCAGAACCGGACAGATTTCATTTTCTTTTTCTTCTATTGTCAGCGACTGCCTGATGTACTCGGGAATATTCGACAGATAGATAACATCAAAGTTTTCGTGGATCTTCTTTAGGGCCGATTCAATAGGCAGATTGATCACCGGGTAAGGTCTCAGCGCCTTCTTTGCCGCTTTGAACGCGTCCCGGGAAGCGAAATGGGGTATAAGGTGAGCAAACATGAGCTGCATCCAGTTGGGTGACGGAAAATCCGTTGTACCTATCACGGAATCAAGCCAGTTTCTTGCACCCGTGGTAATCTCGTTTCGAATTTTCAGGTATATACGTTTCTTGGTGTCCGGGGAAACGGGGTCGAAGGTGGCATTTTCATAAACCGGTGCGAACAAGTCTCGAAACTCGGAAAAATCGAGTTTCCTGAGAGCCGTGTACTTAAGTTCGTTCAGGTGGCAAGCCTTTCTTGCGATGTCCACGGCAACTATCCGGGATACGCCAAGGGGCCACAGGGTGAGGATGTTGTCTCCCGAATCTGCAATAATCAATACCTTTTTATCTTTCCAGTCCATGCGGGACCACACGAGAAAGGGAAAATCGGTGCTCAGGATGTACGGCGCCGAGTCTTCGTTGAATCCGCTCTTGCTTTCATGATCCACGTTTTTAAATGTTGTGTCTTCAGTTTTCATTGCTGCCAAGGATTAGCTGTACCAAAATTAACAAAGCAGGTTAAAAAAACGACCGCTTTCCGTCCGAATGCCCCAAGGAATGATCCAGGCGTAAGCATTTTTTCCGGCTCTTTACCGGTGTTTCCGGGATTTTCCGGGTTTTGACACCGGTTTTCTCATTGTGACTGCCCCATCTTTGTCCCGGTTTTGGCCGGTATGGTTTTTTCGGGAACGGGAAGCGGGTAGCGTTGTAGCATTTCCCTGGTGCGTGCCTTTAGGGATATTTCGAGCTGTTTAAAGGCTTCTTCCAGGGTACGCTCCATGGCCACAACATCTCCCTGGCTTACGATCAGGCGTTTTAGCTCGGGTATGGGGGACCTGCTTGTTGCCTTCAGGTAAAGGGGTTCAATGTAAAGTATGGCCTTATCGACGGGAATAATAATCATTCTACCCCGGATTACTTCCGATCCTGCCTGATCCCATAGGGTGATTTGCTTTGCGATGTTGGTGTCCTGGTTGATAAGTGCTTCTATTTGAGAGGGGCCGTAAACCTGCTCTTCCGTCGGGAAGCTGTAAACGACAAGTTCGCCGTAGTGCTTCCCATCACATCTGCCGATTACAAGAGCGCGCATGTTATCGCGGTTTATCGGTGTCATGGGACAGAGAAGAAGGAATTCGGGCTTGTGGGGATCAAAAAGGTTCAGCGTGAGATAATACGGTCTTACAACCAGCGTCTTTTTATTCCGGTTGATTCTCGCAAAGTCCCAGATGTCTTCCTGCCGGTAAAAAAGTTCCGGGTCTGCCTGGTGGTACTTGCCGTACATGACCATTTGGATCTTGAAAAAGTCTTTAGGATATCTTATGTGTTTTCTGATCTCCTTCGGCATTGCCTCAAGGGGTTTCAGAAGTCCCGGATACATTCGCTGGTATGCACGGATAATCGGATCGGTTTTATCGGAAACATAGTACGTAATGTTGCCGTTATACGCATCCACCAGTATTTTGACCGAGTCTCTGATGTAATTGATATTGGGCGTGTAATTCTCCGAATCCGGGTACCAGGCCGAAGTGGTAAATGCATCCTGTAGCCAGTAAAGCCGTTTTGATGTCACAACAACGTACGGGTCGGAATCGAGGAGGAAAAACGGAGTGATTCTTCTAATTCGTTGCTGGATATTCCTGCGAAGCAGTATACGGCTCTTGGCCGTGGTTTTGGTAGTAAAAAAGATATTCTTATCCTTGAAATAAATGGAAAAAATCAGCTTGCAGAACATGGAAGACAGGTGGACGCCCCCGGTTCCATCGTAATTTGAAATGGCGTTGGCCTGTCCCTTGGGATAATCGAATTCTCCGGTGCTGCTCGGGCATATTACGTAAGGGTAAT
>JALXAI010000367.1 GCA_026992215.1 Desulfobacterales bacterium
GATTCAGCCCCATGGAACGATACGCTAGATCTTTCCTTTGAAGAAGAGCCGGAAAATGAACAATTCCCCGAGGTAACAGTAGATTCCGAGATGAAGGCTGAGTTCATAAAAGAATCCAAGGAAGTCTTTGACAGGGTGGAAATTTGCCTGATGGATCTTGAAAAGGCTGAGAGTATTGAGGAGTCCCTTGAATCCGCTTTCAGGGACATACACAGTTTCAAGGGAAATTGCGGCATTCTCGGCCTTGAGGACCCGGAAAAGCTCAGTCACAAAATGGAAACTGTGCTCGACCACATGAGAAGCGGCAAGGTAGGTGCTACCCCGGATAACGTTGGTGTGCTCCTGAAAATGGTCGATGTTTTACGTGATAGCATAAACTCCGTTGAAGAAGGAAGCTCGGGCAAAATCGATGGCTCTGACATTTTGATTGATCTGCTGGATGAGATTATACCTGTTGCGGCCGATGAAGATGAAGTACCAAGGCTGGGTGAAATCCTGGTCAGCAGAGGAGAAATCTCCAGGGAAGAACTGAATAGGGCACTTGAGCAAAAAAACAAGCCTTTGGGAAAGATTTTAACCGAATCCGGTATCGCCAGTGAAAGAGCCGTGGAATCTGCATTATCAAGGCAAGAAACGCTTAAAACGAAAGTTAATGTTCAAAAAGACATCCGGGTCAGTCTTGAGAAGCTTGACGCACTGAACGACCTGGTGGGAGAGCTTGTAATCGCCCAACTCATGGTTACCAGGAACCCTGACCTGAAGGGACAACAGCTGGAAAGCTTTGAAAAGGCTGCCCACCACCTCGAGAGAGTTACTTCGGAACTCCAGGACATAGCCATGTCGCTTCGGATGATTCCCGTGTCCGTTGTATTCAGAAAAATGATCAGACTTGTACACGATCTTTCCAGGAAGTTCGGGAAGAAGGTGGAGTTGGAAATGATTGGGGAAGATACGGAGGTCGACAAGACGGTGGTGGAGCTGATATCGGATCCACTGGTCCACATAATAAGGAATGCCCTTGACCACGGTATCGAGTCTCCCGATGAGCGAAAAAGCAAGGGAAAGGACGAAACGGGTCACGTGGTTTTAGAGGCCAGGCATGACGGAGGAGAAGTCTGGATACTGGTAAGAGACGATGGCCGTGGACTAGACAGAGAAAAAATCCTTGAAAGGGCCATGGCCAAAGGAATAATCAGCGGCGAGCATTCCGGGATACCAGACGACAGGGTTTATAGCCTCATTTTCGAACCCGGATTTTCTACTGCGGAAAAGATTACCGACGTGTCCGGAAGGGGCGTGGGACTGGACGTGGTCAAGAATAACCTGGATAAATTGAAAGGAAAAATTGAAATTCTAAGTAAAAAGGACCAGGGAACCACTTTTATCCTGAGAATTCCCCTTACCCTGGCAATAATAGATGGAATGCTGGTAAGGGTGGGCACTAACTTTTATATTATCCCCCTTCTGGCAATCAAGGAGTCCTTTGTCATTGGTGAAAACCGTGTGACGGTAACTCCCGATGGACACGAATACGTGAACATCAGGGGAAACTTGCTCCCCCTTGTCCGTTTGCATCAATTTTTCAATGTCCGGCCTGAAAATGAATCACTGGAACAGGGCATCCTTTTGACAGTCCAGAATGACTCGAGACAAATTGTTCTTTTTATAGACGAAATCCTGGAACAGCAACAAACGGTCATAAAGGGATTGCCCGCATTTATAGGTGGTCTTCCGGGCGTTTCCGGATGCACGATCCTTGGCGACGGTCAGGTAAGCTTAATACTGGATATTGGCAGCATTGCCGATACTTCGGGGAAACTTCAGGAAACGAAGAGAAGGCCGGGAGGTTCATTAGATTCAGTGGAAGAATTATCGATTGAAACGCAGGAAGGCGTTGTTATCTAGGTGCGGAAAGCGGCTGGGGAGAAAATTTGAAAGGAGGCGACATCGTGAAGACCAGAGAAGAGAATCTGTGTGAGGAAAATTATCCAGAGTACGAAGACGAAGACACCCAAAGAGACAAGTACCTAACATTTCATGTTGGCCCCGAAGACTACGGGATAGATATCGAGAATGTTACGGAAATAATAAGAATGCAAAAGATAGCTGACTTGCCCAACGTTCCGGACTACGTGAAAGGAGTCATAAATTTAAGGGGCAAGGTAATACCCGTGGTGGACATGAGGAAAAGATTCGAGCTTGAAGAACGCGAATACGATGATCGAACCTGCATAATAGTGGTGAACGTAAATAACACCCTGGTAGGCCTGGTTGTAGACAGCGTGAACGAGGTAGCAGATATTCCCAGGGATGAAGTGGAACCACCTCCGCAGAAAGTGGGATACGAAAGCGAATACTACATCAAGGGTTTCGGGAAAATAGGCCGGGAGGTAAAAATCCTTTTGAACGTGGAAAAGGTACTGTTCGAAACGACCATGGAAAATGCCGATGTCGCTAACGCTAACGCGAACTAAATCATCACACCAGGCAGCAAAATAATTCAGGAGGAATAGATAATGCCAGCGCAAACAAAAAAAAGTAATGACAAAAAAGTTAATACCAGCCCGACAAGGAAGTTAAAGGAAGACATTCTTTCTGAACCCGTGTTAGAGGGAAAAAAGGAACGAGTCGAAAAAACTCGCGATATGGAACAAAACGCTACGAGCCGCTGCATGGAAACTACGATACTTGAGTCCATGCCTACGCCAGTGGTAGCGATAGACCCAAAATTTAATGTGATACACATGAACAGGGCCGCCGGCATGCTCCTCGGACAGGAGCCCGAAGAATGCATTGGAACCAAGTGTTATGAGCTCCTCGACACGGGGCACTGCAATACAAGGAACTGCATGTTGAAAAAGGCATTGAAGGATGGTGAGGCCTTTTCCGGTGACACCGTGGCAAACTTTCCGGAAGGGGAACTGCCGATAAGGTACACGATTGCCCCCCTGGTTGATGAACATGAAGAGGTATCCGGGGTAGTTACGTATATCCAGGATATCTCACCTGAGATTTCCATAAGGGATAATGTCGAAGCGCTCGTGGAAGCCGCTGTCAACGGTGAACTGGATCAAAGGGCACATACCGATGGTTTTACAGGTAACTACAGTAGAATACTTATGGCAGTAAACAAGCTCATTGACGCCTTTGTTGCTCCCATAAACGTGACTGCCGAGTACGTGCGGAGAATTTCCCAGGGGGATGTCCCGGAGAAGATCAATGATGAATACAAGGGCGAATTCAACGAAATAAAGATCGCCATAAATGAACTCATTGATGCTTTCAATTTAATAGATGATACGGCTCGCAGCATGTCCGAAAACGATCTTTCCATCACCATCCAGCCAAGGTCTGAAAAGGACCAGTTGATGCGCTCCCTCGCAAAGATGCTTTCCAACATGAACGAAATGCTCTACCAGATAAACACCGGCGTGGACGAAGTAGCTGCTGCAGCGGGACAGGTGGCGGATTCAAGCCAGTCATTATCGCAGGGTGCAACACAGCAGGCAAGTGCTCTCGAGGAGATAACGAGTTCCATGAGCCAGATAGCATCCCAGGTGAAGGAAAACGCCGAAAACGCCGCCCAGGCGAACCAGCTGGCTGCTGAAGCCAGAAACAGCGCCGAGCATGGAAACGAGAGAATGGAAGAAATGGTAAGATCGATGAAAGAAATTAACGAGGCGAGTCAGAATATAGCAAACATAAACAAGGTGATAGATGAAATAGCCTTTCAGACGAACCTGCTTGCCTTGAACGCGGCGGTGGAGGCAGCAAGAGCGGGTAAACATGGCAAAGGATTTGCCGTGGTTGCGGAAGAAGTAAGAAACCTAGCCGCAAGAAGCGCCAAGGCAGCGAAAGAAACAGCTGAGATGATAGAAAGCTCAATGAAAAAGGTCGAGGGAGGCATGGACATAGCGGTGAAAACCGCTGACGCCCTCACGGAAATCATGGGCGGGATTACTAAGGTAACAGACCTGATTGCCGAGATTTCAGCAGCTTCCAATGAGCAAACCCAGGCCATAGAACAGGTAAGTGAAGGCCTTAGCCAGATCGATCAGGTAACCCAGCAAAATGCGGCTAACGCCCAGGAAACAGCTTCCGCGTCCGAGGAGCTCTCAGGACAGGCGGCGGAACTCAGGGAAATGGTAGCGGCGTTTAAGCTGGCTGAAATGGAGAAATCCCCTGGACTTGATATTTCTTCCCTGACACCCGAGATGATAGCCATGCTCAGGGAAATTCTAGACAACCATAATTCCGGATCAAGTCCCTGCAGCCGCCCCAAACCCGGCAATGGCAACGGTAGCTCGAAAGATTTAGGCTGGGATCAGATGAGCGGATCAAACCTCGAAGGTGGCGCTCAGGAACCATCCATTATCCTGGATAGCACGGAGTTCGGTAAGTACTAGCAACTGTAATTCCTTCAAAAGGCAGGTATTATGATAACTATAAATGATCACGAATTTGTCACTATTCGGGATATAGTTTATAGAAATTTCGGGATACATCTAAGCAAAGAAAAGAAAACTCTTGTTATAGGAAGGCTTTACAAGTACCTGAAACAGTCTGAATTCGGGAGCTTTTCCGAGTACTGCGATCATCTCCAGACCGATCGCACCGGAAAGGCTCTAAACGAACTCGTAAACCGCATAACTACGAATTTTACCTACTTCTACCGTGAACATACTCATTTTGAGTTCTTCTTATCAAAGATTTTACCCGGGGTGGTGGAAAAACTCAAAAACGAAAACTCCAACGATATAAGGGTCTGGTGTGCCGGTTGCGCCACCGGCGAGGAACCATACACGCTGGCCATTATTATGCTCGAGTTTTTCGGGCACAGGTACCATGCATGGGATGCAGGGGTGTTAGCCACGGATATATCGGAAAAGGC
>JALXAI010000368.1 GCA_026992215.1 Desulfobacterales bacterium
TATTACCTTGAGCCGTTCGCTTACCAGGAAATCATAAACGGAATCGTTAAGAAGAGAGAAGAACAGGAAGAATACATTTCAAGAGTTAAACAAATCATTTCGGAAAAACTGGCTGAAAGGGGCCTGAGCGCTAAGGTTCTTGGACGTGTAAAACATATATACAGCATCTATCGGAAGATGCTGGCGCAGAACATTGACCTGGATCATATATACGATATTATTGCATTCAGGGTGATTTTGAAGAGCGTGGCAAACTGCTACGAGGCATTGAGCATAATTCATTCAATGTGGGAGCCAATTCCCGGCAGGTACAAGGATTATATCGCCAAGCCGAAACCTAACATGTACCAGTCTCTCCACACCAGCGTTATCGGGCCTTTCGGTGAACGAATGGAGATCCAGATAAGAACCGAAAAAATGGATAAAATAGCCAACGAGGGTATCGCTGCTCACTGGGCGTACAAGGAGGGACGCAAGGTGGACGAAGGGGAGACCGAGAAAATTTCCTGGATACGCCAGCTTATAGAGGTACACCAGGAAATAAAGAACCCGAAAGATTTTATTCGAAGCGTAAAGTTCAAGCTCTTTCCCGACGAGGTATACGTTTTTACTCCCGAAGGAGAAGTCAGGGCGTTTCCCAGGGGTTCAACTCCCATAGATTTTGCCTACAGTATTCACAGTGAGGTGGGACATCACTGTGTTGGAGCAAGAATAAACGGCAAGATGGTTCCATTGAAATACGAACTTCAAACGGGCGACGTGGTTGAGATCATTACGTCCTCAAAACAACATCCAAGCAGCGACTGGTTGAAAATTGCAAAAACTTCCAGGGCAAAGAGCCGGATACGTCACTGGTTTAAAACCCAGGAAACAGAACGTTCAATAACTCTTGGCCGCGAGATTCTGGAGAAAGAATGCAGGAAACGGTCTCTTAATTTTTCACAGTTTATCAACTCGGATGTTCTGCATGAAGTGGCCACCGGGTTTTCTCTCAAGTCCGCCAGGGACCTCCTTGCCAACGTAGGTTACGGGAAAATATCACCGGGGCAGGTGGTGGGAAAGCTTTGCCACCTGACCGCCCCTGAAGAGAAGGTTGAAAAACCTGAAGAGGTGGAGACCGAAGCCGATTTTCGGAGGAAGGTTCCCGGTGGAGTCAGGGTTAAAGGAGTGTCCGACGTGCTGGTGAGACTGGCAAGATGTTGCAGTCCCCTGCCGGGTGAGCCGGCGGTGGGATACATAACGAAGGGACGCGGTATTTCGGTACACAGGGCAAGATGTCCGAACATATTGAAAGGCGACAGAAACAGGATCATAGATATCGAATGGGACGAAACCGGCGACAATGTTTACCCCGTAGGGGTAGACCTTGTATGCGCCAACAGCAAGGGAATGCTTGCGACGATCAGCGCAGCTTTGAGTAACCTTGACATAAACATACACGAGGCGAGAATTAGTGCTCGCCCCGATGAAAAATCGCTGTGTCGCTTTGTTCTGGAGGTGAGAAATTATAAGCAATTGCAAAAGGCCTTGAGTGTCCTGAAAAACACCGCCGGGGTGTTTCAGGTGTGGCGGCGAGGCCTTTCCGCGGGATCAGCCTAAATTGCTTTCACTACCTTTCCGGAACGGATACACCTGGTGCACACCCTTATCCTTTTCACTTTTCCGTCCACAACCGCTCGCACTCTCTGCAAATTGGGATGCCAGACGGTTTTTGTCTTGTTGTTGGCATGGCTGACATTGTAGCCCACCTGCCTTCCTTTTCCGCATATTTCGCATACTCGAGCCATTTTATCCGTAACCTCCTGCTATTTGCTGCTTCCGTCGAAACCCTGGAAGATTCTTTCTCCAAAAACAAAAGCAAGCTGTTTTGCTACCATACTTAATATAAAATCTCAACCAAAATTAAAACTTTTTCAAAAACTTCAAGCTGCAATATGATGTTTTCACAATGGTAGCCAATGGTTGGCCGTTGTGAAAAAATCGCTCGCGAGGGCTGCTGATTCAAAAGGTTCTGTTTGCGCGCTTATCCCGAGCGGTTTTCCCGCAGGCAATCCTGTTTTGCTGCCTGGCCCGCGCCCGTTTTACTTGCTGGGGAGTCCGCACCCTCCGACGAATGAATGTATATTTCCCTTTTTGGGTAAGGTATTTCTATCCCGTTTTCTTTGAAAGCTGCCTTTACCCTGTCCACTACGTAATCGATGGTGTCCATTCGTCTCCTGGCATCCCTGATCCATACCCTTGCCTGCAGTTCCACAAAAAAATCTCCCAGGTTACGCACCACCACTTTGGGCGGTCTGTGTGTCGATGTCCAGTCCATTTCGTTGATAATATCGAGAATTACCTTTCTTGCCCTGTCAATATCCGACTCGTAAGCAATCCCTATCGGTATACGAACCCGTATTTCCTCGGAGATTGTGGTGTAATTGATGATATCTCTTGTCATTATTTCGTTGTTGGGAATTATGATGATGATGTTGTCAGTGGTTCTTATCTTGGTGGCTCTCAAACCGATATCCAGCACATCTCCCCAGGTTGAAGCGTTCCTGGGTGCAGACCATACCTCGATCCTGTCACCCACCTCGAAAGGCCTGTCTATAAGGAGAAGAACCCCGGCAATAAGATTTGAAAGCGTATCTTTTGCAGCAAAACCGATGGCCAGACTTGCAACGCCTGCACCGGCAATGAACGGCATAACATTTACACCAAGGAAGTCGAGGGCCATTACGATGGCAAGCGTGTAAATAATTGCCGCGGAAAACTTGTCTAACAGGTCAACAACTATATCGTCGAACTTGGTGGCTGTTTTTGACGCCACGTTTTCTTCCAGATACCTTACCAGGAGCTTTACGGTCTGGGTTACAAGGGAAGCCAGCCCTAAAATCAGGGCAGCGTAGAAAAATTTTTCAAGGAAAGGCAATCGCAAAACATTCAGGGAGAGTACGCCGAGGGTGACAAGTATAACATACCCTCCAGCCCTTCTCATCAGGTCGATAACTTTTGGGTTTTTCTCAAAAAACCTGAACCTGTTGAGTGCCGGAGTTACCCTGGAAAGGATTTTTTTGAATACCCACCAGCATGCGAGTGCGGCGATGCAGAGCAAAGCCAGTTTCAAAAATATGAGTAGTAATTTTGGATAGTTGTGAATAATTTTGTCCCAAAGATCTCGAAATACTTTCTCAAAGTGGGCGGTCATATTTCCCCTCCCCAAATAACGGGCATGTTATGAAGATATTATGAAAGCTTCTAATATATAGGGAGAAAAGTATCAAGAATTCTATTTTTCTCCAAGGAAAACCGGGACGATTACCAAAATCCACCACCTGTTATGATTTTCATGACACTATTATTCGGGGGCGAAAAGCATGATGATCTTCCGGGGAAAGATGGAGAGGTACGGATAACGGGTATCTCTGTATCGGACTTTCTGTTTTCAAAGATCACTCCGACGTACTTTCTGGAAACGGATGCAGTTAACGCGCAGGGGGGAACTAATCCGGTGCAACAGAGACGATATCCCCCGATGCACCGGATTTACTGTCCTTGTCCCGTTTCTTTGCCGCGGCATGAGCGAGTTTGCAATATGCCTCGTGGTATGGGTGAACTGGCTCATATAAGCGAGGTGGTTTGTTTCTCACGTTTTCCAATATTGCCAGTACTATAAAGCCATTCAAGCAAGGGATCCTGTTCAGCCCACAATCCACACGGCTCGATCTTCAATTAGTGCAAGGGATTTCAGCGATACACTGCCTATGACAATGCTTTTGATACCTGTTTTGCCTTTTCGTCCCAGAACTACCGTACCATAACCACCTGTGCGAGCTTCTTCAAAGATGTCTTTTGCAACGTTGAAGCTCTTTTTCTTGATCTTGGTCTTTACCCGTTCTCGAGGCACACCGGCCTTGGCAAATACTTCACTTGCTCTTCCAAAGAAATCGTTCATTTCCCTTTCTTCGTCGGATTGGTAACACTCTTCAAGAGCATCTATTTCGCACGAAATACCTTCCCCGAGTATACTCTGTATGGATGGAAGAGCACTGAAAAGGGTAAACTCCACCTCCGGATCGTTTCCAAGTATGAAACTCGCATAATCCACGGCCTTCAGTGAATTTTCCGAGTCGTCAACGGCTATGAGAACTTTCTTTTTTTCCACCAGGTTACCTACCACGACTACCGGAATCTCCTTGGGCATTTCAACCAGCTCTATGGATACGCTGCCTGCAAACATTTTGGTTATGGTTCCCAAGCCTCTTCTTCCAACCACCACGGCATCAAAGGCATGCCCCTTTTCCGCCCTGGTAAGAAGATCTCTAGCCTTACCTACCTTTTGGAATTCGGATTCCACGCTAAACCTGTTTTCGGGAATTCCCTTTCTTATAAGTACGTCTTTCGCCTTTTCCAGGATCTCTTCGGCCTTTTTTCTTCGTTCCTTTTCAAGACGTTCTTTTTGCTGGTAAAGTTTGCGCCTCAGAGAAATATTTTGTTCTTTAGGAATGGGCGGCAAAGGGCTCATCAGGTATAATACCTCGATGTGGACATCTTCTCTACCTTTAAACATGAATCCCACGTAATCAACCGCTCTGAGCGATCTTTCCGAGCCGTCGAAACCGACAAGAATTCGTTTTTCCATGGTTGACTCCTTTCCCGTGTAAATGGCCGGGGCCATAGGGGTTAACGTTGGCCATCATAAGGTTATAATTGTCAAAAGAAAGTGAATGTCGAGCGGCAGTATTTCTACTATTTTAGCAGGAATTTTGATATGTGAAAAGTCCGGCAACATATTTCTCGAATTGTTCCCTGTTTTGCCGGCTTTTTTCCACTTTACTCGCATATGTAACCGTAGTAAATTTACCAGTTTTCACTTGACAGAATATGGCAAAGTTAATATAGGTTGCGACAATTCGTACCTATTTGCCGGTTGCGAGAGTGGCGGAATTGGCAGACGCACTGGACTTAGGATCCAGCGGGTAACCGTGGGGGTTCGAGTCCCCCCTCTCGCACCAAAGCCAGAAACTTATACGGAGAGAAAGCGAGGAAAATGAAGTTCGAGTTAGAAGAGATCAGCCCCACGGAGAAGAAGATCAACGTTGAAATACCTCATGAAGAAGTGGAGAAAATCCTGTCCAAGAAATACAGGCAACTCCGCAAAAGGGTAAGAATCAAGGGATTTCGGCCAGGAAAAGCCCCGCGGTTCATGCTGGAACGCTTTTATGGGCCCCAGGTGACACAGGAAACTGTACAGGAGTTGCTGGAGACCAACATACCGAAAATCCTGGAGGAGAGCAAGATTGAGCCTCTGGTCGAGCTGGAATACGACTTTGAGGAAATAGATTTCAAGGCTCAAAAACCTCTTAAATTCTCGGCCATTGCCGAGGTCAGGCCGGAGATTACCATCAAGGATTACAGGGGAATTTCACTGAAGAAGGAGGCAGTTGAAGTCACGGATGAAGAAATTGAGGAAAAGCTCCAGGAACTTCGTGAAAACAACGCCTACCTCGAAAACGTCGAAGATCCGGCTCCTGTTAAGGAAGGCGACTTTGTAGTAGTAGATTTTGATACCATCATCGATGGTGTGAAGAGAGATGATTTGTCGGCGGTGGATTTTACCCTGGAGGTGGGGAAAGCCCAGATTCATGCCGACTTTGATTCACAGCTACTGGGGATGAAAGTAGGGGAGACCAGGATAATAAAGATTCAGTATGCGCCTGAAACCCCGAATAAGGAACTCGCAGGAAAAGAGGTGCAGTTCGAGGTTACCCTCAAAGAAGTAAAGCAAAAGGTTCTTCCGGAGCTTGATGACGAATTTGCCAGAGACCTCGGGGACTTTTCGTCTCTGGACGAAATCAGGGAAAAGATAAGGGAAGAGCTTCTCAAGATGAAAAAGTCGAGATCGGAGAATTTGCTCAGGGAACAGCTTTTCAACGCTCTTATCGAGAGAAGTTCTTTCGAGTTGCCCAGGCGACTTGTTGAACGTGAAATGGCTCTTATGGTGGAGCAGTTCAAAAAAGAGCTTGAGGCTCGAGGGTTGAGTCTCACTGACATACATTCCAGCGAAGATGCTCTTAAAGAACAGTACCGTCCCGAAGCGGAAAGGAGAACGAGACTTGCCCTGATACTTGGCAAGATAGGTGAACTCGAAGGGATCAGCGGTGACGGGACGGGGAGCGGAGTATTTACTGAAAAGGTTGTTGACAAGCTCATTGAATGGGCCGAGATAACGGAAGTACCAGAAGGAACGGTTGAGGAAGAGCTCAAAAAACGAGCAGAGGAAAAGGCCGGAGCCGGGGAAAAAGGAGATGAGGAAAAGTTGAGCGGTAACGAAAGCGCTGAGTTGGAAGATACCCGGGAAACTGAAGAAAACGATAAACCTGATGAAACTGGAGAGTAACATGTCTCTGATACCGATAGTAGTCGAGCAAAGTGGGCGAGGTGAGAGGGCTTTTGATATTTATTCCCGCTTGTTAAGGGAGCGGATCATTTTTCTCGGAACAACGGTGACTGATGAAATTGCAAACCTTATTATCGCCCAGATGATATTCCTTGAATCGGAGGATCCCGACAAGGACATTCATTTTTACATCAATTCACCGGGTGGACTTGTGACGGCCGGGCTCGCCATATACGATACCATGCAATTTATAAAGCCTCCCGTTTCCACGCTGTGCATGGGCCAGGCCGCCAGCATGGGAGCCCTGCTTCTGGCTGCCGGGGCAGAAGGTAAACGGTTTGCCCTTCCCCATTCAAGAATAATGCTGCATCAACCCATGGGTGGATTCCAGGGGCAGGCCACCGACGTAGACATACAGGCCAAGGAAATTTTAAGGCTGAGGGAGGAGTTGAACAAGATCCTGGCACATCATACCGGGAAACCTCTCGAACAGATCGCAAGGGACACTGAACGAGATTTTTACATGTCAGGGGTGCAGGCCATCGAATACGGTATAGTGGATAAAGTACTTTATCACAGGGAAATCAAGGAAAAAGAGACAGAAGGAAAGTAGGTCAATTCTTACCGGTTTGAAGGAAATACTCTGTGCCGGGCGGAACATGTGCCCGGCATTTCTGTGAAACGACTCCAGCGGGTATAAAAGTGAAGGAATCAATACCTTTAGAAAAGCGCATAATACTGGCCCTGGATGTCCCGACAGTAGAAGAAGCCAAAAATATTGTTGAGAGATTCGAGCAAAAAATCAAGTTCTACAAGGTGGGACTGCAGCTATTCCTGGCGGGATGGTTTCATATTATTGACTGGATTCTTGCCAGAAACCTCGAAGTGTTCATTGACCTGAAATTCTTCGATGTGCCCCAGACCGTGAAACTGGCGGTGGAGCAGATCAGAGATCGGGGAATCTCCTTCGCCACGGTCCACGGGAATGATGAAATCATGAAGGCCGCCGTCGGGGTGAAGGGAGATCTTAAGATACTGGCCGTAACCGTGCTTACTTCCTTTGATGAAGGTGACCTGAAAGACCTGGGCTTTAAATGTTCCGTGGAGGACCTGGTTTTGTCGAGAGCCAGGCGAGCTCTTGAAATCGGTTGCGACGGTGTAATATCGTCGGGGCTTGAAGCTCCCAGGTTGAGAAAACACCTTGGAGAGAGATTTCTGGTGGTGACCCCCGGGATAAGACCGGTAAAAAACACGGAAGATGACCAGAAACGGGTGGTCACTGTGAAAGATGCCTTTCTGAACGGTGCAGATTACATCGTTGTTGGGAGACCGATAAGAAATGCTCCCGACCCCGATTCCCTGATCGAGAGGATGCAAAATGACATAAGAGAAGCCCTTCAGGAGCGTCGGCTACTACCCTGATAACGTAAGCTTGCCAACAATGAAGCAGTCCCACAGCGGTTGTACGGATGGTGGTTTTCCATCCAGAGCGATTACCACCCTGTTTTTCCCCGGATGTTTTGGCAACGAAGAGATGCCTGTTCCTTTTGCTCGGGAAAAAGTCCGCAAGACAAAACTTGTCATGTAGCCAATCGGTGCACGCAGATTCCCGAAACAAACCGTGCCTGCCTGTAATAAGCGCTTCTTATCTAAAAACCTGGTCACCTAAAGCTTAGAGCCTGGGGCTTCTTGTTAACTACTTGTTTTTGAAAGCGCTGTCCGGAGTTCATTCCACGAAACTCTTGCTTTTTCCCCTCGTCGTGCGTGAAGTATTCAGACACATAAAAAGAACTTTGCTCAAACCGGAGCCTGTTAACTTCCCGCTCTCATATCCTTCCAGAAAGTATCCAGGTACGCGTACAAGGCAGGGGATCCGCCAGTGTGAACAAAAAGTATGTTGCTGTCTTTCGGGAAGTAACCCTTTCTTACAAGGTCAATCAGGCCTGCCATGGCTTTCCCGGTATAAACAGGGTCAAGCAAAATGGCTTCAGTTCTTGCAACAAGCCTCACCGCTTCCACCATGCCGGGAGTAGGCAACGAATAACCCGGTCCGACGTAATCTCCGAAACACAGCACCGCGTCTCGAGGAATGCGTTGTTCAATGCCCAGAAGCTGTGCCGTTTCACAGGCCAGCTTGTACACTATCTCTTCCTGGTCCTCCTTGGTCCTGCTGACATTTATGCCAACCACAGATAAATCGGTGTTGCTCCCGCAAAATCCGGTCACAAGTCCTGCGTGGGTCCCAGCGCTTCCGCTGGCACACACCACGTAATCGATGCGAATGCCCATTTCGAAGGTCTGGTTGACAATTTCCTGGGCACACGCAACGTATCCGAGTGCCCCTATCGGGTTTGAAGCTCCACCGGGAATAATATAGGCTTTGCGCCCTTCGGTTGCCAGTTCGTCAGCAACCTTTTTCATTTCCATCATCATATCGGATCCGCCTGGAACCACCCTGATATCTTCAACTCCCATAAGGTGGTAGAGAAAATTATTTCCGCTGGCTTCCGGCCTGTAGCTTCCCGGTACTCTTTCTTCGAGCACAAGACGGCACTTAAGTCCTTCCTTTACTGCCGCAGCAAGAGTCAGCCTGCAGTGGTTGGATTGAACGGCACCACACGTGATAAGAGTGTCAGCGCCTTTTGAAAGGGCATCAGCTACCATGAATTCAAGCTTCCTGGTTTTGTTTCCTCCCCCCGCAAGTCCCAGCAGGTCGTCTCGCTTCATGAAAATACTTGCTCCTCCCAGGGTCCTGCTGAAGTTTGATAGTTTCTCGATGGGAGTTCTGCCCTCGGTGTAACGTCTTCGCGGAAACTTGGCCAGATTCATCGCATCTCCTCCTGCCTTCCGGGATATAAACTCTTAACTTTTCCTTTTCCCGGCTGTCTCTGTAAAAGTGTTTGCTGCGGTCAGGCAGAAAATAAAGGGCATCCGGTAAATGATTTCTCAAGAACCCCCAGGTGCTCCTTTTTCCTGGGAAATTCCAAGGCAGCCAGGCCGCAGTAAAAGGTTTGGATGAGTTATTCGTTTATGCGAAAATAGCTGTCCCGCCAGAGGCGGATCTCCGAAGCAAACGGCGGTTTTTGTTTCCTTGTGCTTTCGATCCCGCCAGAGGCGGATCTTCGACCCGGTTTTTCTACCCCGCTTCAGGAACCCGGGATCCCCGCCCATTTCGGAATTCAAACTGCAAGGGAAAACGGAAAAAGGGTAAAATAAAAAAACTCTCAACCCTTTCAACCTTTTCAACCTCCTCAACCAAGCAGGACTTCTGTTTATCTCGGTGCAGGCTCCAGGCCGGCCTCGCGTATAGCGGCTCTGGCCAGAAGAGATAAAACATCCAGGTAAGGAACCTGCAGGTCTTCCTGAGTAAGTCCAAGGGGTATTTCCGTGCATCCCGCAATAATAGCCTTCGCACCATTGTCTATGAGACTTTCAGCAGCTTTCACAAGGTACTGTCTCACTTCTGTCGGGAGTTCTTTGAGTTTCCCACTTTTTATGTCGTAAATCGCCTTCATCACCTGTTTCTGAACATCGTCGGTACAGACAACGGTCTCAATGCGAGACCGTGCGAGCCTCTTCTGGAAAAGTCCACCCCTTACGGTGCCTGTGGTACCCATAAGGCCGACCTTTCGGATATCAGGGAATTCACGTTCCAGCGTCTCCGCAACTATGTCAAATACGGAAAGTATGGGTATGCGGACTTTTCTCTTAACATCGTCCAGGAAAAAATGGGCGGAAACGCAGGGGATAATAACAAAATCGGCCCCTGCCCGCTCGAGCGTGTTACAGCCTTCCGCCATCAGCGGAACGGGAGATTCTCCCCGACCCAGGATGGCTTCAGTTCTGTCGGGGACCCCGGGATTTGAATTAACGAGAACGTGCAGATGGTCCTGGTCTCTTTCGGCGGGTGTGTTTTCCACGATCAACCGGAAACATTCAACCGTGGCCTCCGGCCCCATCCCTCCAAGGATGCCAATAACCTTTTTCCCCATGACAAGCCCGATCCCCCCGCGCGTTTATACCAGTATCTGGCTTAAAAAAAGCTTTGTTCGTTCGCTTTTCGGATTGGCAAAAAATTCTTCTCCCGTGCCTCTTTCCACGATCCTTCCTTCGTCCATGAAGATAATTTCATCGGCCACTTCCCTGGCGAATCCCATTTCGTGAGTCACCACGACCATGGTCATACCTTCCTTTGCCAGGTCAACCATTACCTCGAGTACCTCGTTTATCATCTCCGGGTCCAGCGCGGAAGTGGGTTCATCAAACAGCATGTACTCCGGTTCCATGGCCAGGCTTCTGGCTATTGCCACGCGCTGCTGTTGTCCCCCAGACAGGTTAGCCGGGTACTCGTTCGCTTTATCGGGAATTCCAACCCTTTCGAGTAGCTCCATTGCTTTTTTTTCTGCCTCTTTCTTCGACTTTTTGAGTACCTTCATCGGTGCAAGAGTTATATTTTTAAGCACCGTCATGTGAGGATAAAGTTCGAAGCGTTGAAAAACCATCCCGATTTTTTGCCGAAGCTTGTAAAGGTTTGTCTTGGGATCGCTCAAAGATTCTCCGTCGACTATAATCTCTCCTTCCTGGTAAGGTTCAAGCCCGTTTATACACCTCAAAAGCGTACTTTTACCCGAACCGCTCGGTCCGCATATGACAACGGTCTGTCCCTTTTCAATGGTTTCGTTGATATCCTTCAACACCTGGAAATCACCGAACCATTTGCTGACGTTTTTGATCTCGATCATAATACTCCTGCCCTTCTGCCTTTTTCCTCAAAATGAAGCGATATCTTGGAACCTATGAAACAGAATATGAAAAACACAATACCAACAAAACCATATAGCTGTATGGATCTGACTTCAAGATTATCAACAATGGACGCCCTTCTCACGAATTCTTCCAGGCCGATAACAAACGCCAGACTGGTATCCTGAAAAGTTATTATAGACTGGGTAATAAGGCTGGGCAACATTCGGCGAAACGCAATGGGGATAAGGACATAGCGCGCCGTCTGGGAGTAGGTGAGGCCAGTGGAATAGGCGGCGTGAATGAGATCCACGCTGATGGACTGGTAACCGGCCCTGAATATCTCACCGAAATATGTTGCTTCAAAAATGATAAAGGATATGACAGCGGAAATAAAAGGGTTAAGCGGTTTACCTGCTATGATAGGCATAACGAAGTAGAACCAGAAGATCACGAGAATAAGCGGAATATTCCTGATAAAATTCACGTACAACGTGACCGGAACGTAGATCCACTTGCTCCTGGAAATTCTTCCAAGCCCCACGATCATTCCCAGTAGTATGCCGCCGGTCAGGGCACACGCGGTTAACTCGAGAGTTACCCCGAAGCCTCCCATCAAAAAACCGAAGTTTCGAATTACAGCATCAAACAAGGCTACCTCCCTATCATTCCGGGTATCTTAAATCTTGACTCGATAAATCCCATGATACGCACCACTGTAAGACCCAGTAGCAGGTAGATAAACATGGCCCCGGTGGTAGCCTCCAGACCATGGAAAGTTTCGGCATCAATCCGGTAACTCATGAAGGTAAGCTCCGCCACGCCGATTGTCATCGCAATGGAAGAATTCTTAAATATTGTCAGGAACTCGGTGGTCAGTGGAGGCAAAATAACACGCAGCGCATAGGGTATTATCACGTACCTGTACATCTGGTACTGCGTCATTCCAGTTGACAGAACCGCCTGGTACTGCTCTTTGCCAATGGAGGCGAAACCCGCTCGCATGTGTTCCGCCACCCTTGATGCGGTATAAATCCCCAGCGCAAATATGGCCACGTAGTAGTTAAGACCTATAATCTGGTTTATGGCATGCCCCAGGCGATCTCCCAGCAGCATCGGGCCCGCGTAGTACCAGAAAAACAGCTGTACCAGGAAAGGAATATTACGGAAGAACTCGGTGTAGGCGGATGCCAGGAATCTAGTGAATTTCCAGGGAGTTACCCTGAGAGTACCTATTATAATTCCCAGGGACAGGGCTATTATCCACGAGAAAAGCCCTATCTTGATGGTAACCCATAACCCCTGCAGAAGCCATGTTCCGTAAGGCTGCCTCCACAGCACGCTCCAGTCAAAGTTATAAGCCATTAAAAATTCTCCGCTCTCTCTGCTACAAAAATAAAAAAAGGGGGCACTGCCCCCCGATGCTGTCTACTTTTTCCACCACCCATCCGAAATGGGATAAACCATCATTTCGAGATAATTCTTGTATGCCTGGGACATCGGAATGGGCACAACCCCTTTGGGTCCCATCCACTTATTGTACAGTTCGAAGAATTTCCCGGTCTTGATAGACCAGATTATAGTGTTGTTTACAAAATCCCTGAAATCGGAATCGTTCTCTCTTACAATGTACGCATAAGGCTCGTAAGCAATCGCAAAAGGAACCGTCATCCACTTCTCGGGATGATCATCCTTCATGCGCAGTCCTTCCAGCAAGCTTCTGTCGGTGGAATAGGCATCTATTTTACCGGTTTTTAAAGCAAGCATTCCCTGGGGATGCGTTTCGGTTACAATTATGGCTTTGGGTTTGAACTTACCTTCTTTTGCAAGCTTCTCAACGGCCCTGAGATTGGTGGTTCCTCTGGCCGCTCCTACCTTTTTCCCGTTCAGATCCTGAAGTGTTTTTATACCGCTGTCTTTTGCAACGAGAAAGGTTGTTTCAGAGAAAAAGAAAATCATGCTGAAGTCCGCTACTTCTTCCCGTTTCTGAGTGTAGGTAGTGGAACCCATTTCGATGTCTATGGTACCGTTGACGACCATGGGGATTCTGGTCTTGGGCGTTACGGTATAGGGAACGATTTCGATCTTTTTCCCAAACCGCTTACTCAGGTTCTCTGCCAGCAACTTTGCCATGTCCACCGAAAATCCGACGTGTTTGCCAACCTTGGGATCAACATAGGCAAAGGGAATGGATCCTTCACGGAAGCCGATTTTAATCTTACCCGTTTTTTCAATCTTCTCCATGGTGCCACCGGCCAGAACAGGAGCGGCAGCGAAAGCAAACACCAACACCACGCTGACAATAACTGCAAATAATTTCTTCATAATACCCCCTTCCTGACATTAAATGGTTATTGGTTAATCTGTCGCAAAAGATGTTGCAAACCCACCTTTTGCGAAACCCTTTTTTAAACCTCATCCGTTTCTATCCGGTGAGGTCTCGTTACCGGGGAATTACTTCGGGTGCAATGGTCAGCTTTCAAGGTTATGCAACTTATAACCAACGGGAACTTCAAAAATGAACTGTTATGGACTAAACTAATATTGAATCAGCCCGAAAAGACGATGAAATGAAATTCGGCGCTGCAATACCTGTGTAATTTGGTTTGAACAGGCTAATTCTCTTTACGGGTATGGGATTATGTCAGAAAAGGTGTTGTTGGTCAAGGAAATCAACGAAGAAAATTAGATTATGATAATATGAGGGAGTTTCAGTTATGATGGGCAAAAGCGACGTAAAAAGCATTTATGCGGACGAACTGAGAGAATATATGAAGAAACACGGTGAATCCCATTATCAACTCGTGGACGTGAGAGAACCCTCGGAGTACACGCACGGACACATTCCAGGGGCAAAATTGATACCCCTTGGTGAACTGCCTCAAAGGGTTTCAGAACTGGCCACCGGTGTTGATCTGATTTTCTACTGCAGAAGCGGGAAACGGTCGCGAATGGCTGCTTTCATAACAGCCGATAGCGATATCGAGGCACGAAATATCTATACCGTTGAAGGTGGAATCCTGGCCTGGGATGGCAAACCAGTTGAGGACTTCCCGCGCCTGCGACTCTTTGATAAAGCGGCCAACCCGGAGGAAATTTTGAAACTTGCCATGGAACTTGAAAAGGGGGCGTGGATTTTTTACTCGGAAATTCTTAAAAGGTACCCTGAATCAAAGATGGCACCCGCAGCCCGATCCCTCGAGCAACTGGAAAAGAAGCATGCCAGGACAATTTTTAATATATTGAAAAAACGTTCCCTGACAAAGCCGATTACTGGAGACTTCGAAACGTTTTTCAATGACTTGAGGGGAGACATCCTTGAAGGGGGAGAACCTGTTGGGGATGCTCTTGCGAGGATAGAAAAAATAGGACACGACAATTGCCTTTCCCTTGGCGAACTTGCGATAGAAATAGAATACAGGGCTTATGATGTATACAAGAACCTGTATATTGATTCCACGGATGATAACGTGAAGGAAGTGTACCGCGACCTTTCAGAGCAGGAAAAGGGACACGCGCTGGTTGTTGCTCGTCACATAAAGAAGTGCACCGGATAAAATATAGTGGTTTGCGTGGTCTCTGCTGCCATCGCTCAATTCCCGTAAGCGTTGAAACGAGGTCTCCCCCTATTTTACTGCGATAACGAAACTTTGAATTGCTTTTTTCTCACATATGGCATACAATATGTGATAAATGAAGGTTGATTGGTTAACTTACAGCGAAAGGAGCTCAAAATGAAAAAAAGAATTTACGGAGTTCCACGAAAAATTACGCAGCGGCCACCCACACGGATTTTAATTCTCTTTCCCCTGCCTGAATTCTCTTGCCCCGATTCCCTGTCATCGTGTAGCCCATCATCGTTTTAGCACCTGGCTAAGCTTTAGCACAACCACCGTTAAAAAATCTGAACCAGCTGTAATTGCCTAACACGTTTTGCTACGTGTCTTTGCTAGCTTATTATTAACATCTAACGGGAGTAAGCCCGGGAGGTGCAAAATGTTAGTAAAATACTGGATGTCCACTAATGTCATTACCATTGATGAAAACGAATCTTTGCAAAAGGCAGCCAGGGTACTCGAAGAAAACCAGATCCGCATACTGCCCGTTATGAGGGGCGGCACCCTGGTTGGTGTGATTACCGACAGAGATGTCAAAAGAGCCTCAGCTTCCGATGCCACAACCCTGGATGCCCATGAACTTCACTACCTTTTATCCAGGCTTAAAGTTAAGGAAGTTATGACCAGGGAGCCTATAACGGTACCGGATAATTACACCATCGAGGAAGTAGCGGGCCTTTTGCTTGAACACAAGATTTCCGGTGTCCCCGTCGTGGATGATGACGGAAAGCTGGTTGGCATCATTACGAAGACCGACCTTTTCAAGCTCATTCTGGCGCTTACAGGTGCCAGGAACGGAGGAGTTCAATTTGCTTTTCAAATCGAAGATCGCCCGGGAAGCATCAAGGAGGTGACGGATATTTTCAGGAAATATGGCGGGCGGATGGCCAGTATTCTGAGTTCCCGCGACAGGTCTCCCGAGGGGTACAGGTTTGTGTACATAAGGATGTACGAGCTGGATCGCGAGAAAATACCAAAGCTGAAAGAAGAAATAGAAAGAACGGCTACCATGATGTACATGGTGGATCGTTCCGAAAACAGGCGCGAAATATATGTTTAAGATCGCGATACGCATTGAGGAAACTATCATTGGTATATTACGGAGAGCCTAAGCCAGGGTAAAGAGTCTCTTCATGGTGCGATATTTTTCCCCTGTTGATGGCTCTCTTTTTTTGTTAAACTCCACCTC
>JALXAI010000369.1 GCA_026992215.1 Desulfobacterales bacterium
CGGTCTTTCAATTCTTTCTGTACTTGCTGGCGCTTGCTCTCCCCGATCGCGGCCCTGTCTGTTCTTCGTTGTTCAAGCTCGGATCGTTTGTTCATCAAGGCTTGTTTGCGGGCCTCGCGATCCCGGTCGGCCATACGGTCACGATTAGCCATCCTGTCTCTGCTGGCCATGCGATCCCTGCTAGGTCTTCCCTGAACCGCCATCCTGTTGGAAGGCCTAGTCCTGTTAACCTGCCTTGTTGGCCTGGGTCGTGCGGAACGATTCGAAGGCCTGGCAGAAAAGCTTCCCCGACTTGCCACTCCAGACCTGGAAAAGCTTCTTCCCCGGCTGCTGCTACTCACTCTTGCCCTGCCCCCGCCACTTCGACGTCCTCCGCCTCGCCTTGCCACGGCAACTCCTTCGGCGAGTAGAATTCCTAAAAATATGAATATAGTAAAAAGAGCTGTAACAACCTTTATTTTTGTCATGATGAACCTCCTTGATCACGGGTCTTGTCCTCTGTTACCCCGGCCGGTAGAATGAACGGAATCTCCTCGGCTCCTTTGGGCGGTGTAAAGATAAAGGTGTCCTCGGTGATCCTGGGTGACATGTTCCAGTTAGTAAAACTGGCCCAGAATTGGGGCTGCTCCGGAGCTTTTTTGTATGTTAAGACTATACGCCTTGGTAAGTTGTCTTTCCCTATCCAGACCTGGTAGTCAACGTCAGGTGTCCTTCCGGCTATGTGATCTGTCGGAACTTCCCCCAGTACATCTTTCTCCACGTAAAATACTTCGGTAGTCAGCTTGCGAATTTCCTCGGGAAAGGTTGTTACCAGCATACGCGCAAGAGGAACCCTGACGCCGAACCTGGCAACTGCAAAACGCACCGCCCTATCAATATCGCCGGTGAGGTCAAGACGTGCGTAAACGTTCGGAGTCAGGCTGTACTGCGTAAAGGTACGGCCGTCGAAAACTATACCGTTCATATCCCCGTCACTTTGTTTCGCATCAACACGTAAATAGTTGGGACGCTTCAGTATAACCTTTCTCACCTCTCCGAACTCTATCTTTTGACCGGAACTTTGCACGACATCATAGCCCATGCGCATCGTAACACTAAATTTCTTTGCCCTGGCGATTTTGTTTGCCATGGTCATGAGCTGACTCATCGCGTCGGCAGCGAAAGCGCCTGTCGCTACAAGGCAAAGCCCCACGACAAATACCGACAAAAATACCCGTTTTTTAACCATGTAATTACCTCCTGCTTCTAACATAAAGATTGCCGCGGACAATCCGAAATCCCTGAAAATCGTCCGCTATCAAGTCACCGCCGGCTACTGCACACCGGGTACCGGCTTTCCATCAACCTCGAGTTTAACGCCAGAAATAAAACGTTACCCCGGATACTGCCCGCATCAAGCTGCAACCGGTAAAAACAGGGTACGACCAAAAGATGTGTTATCGGTCAAGCCGAAACTACGAACACAGCTTCCGTACAACCCTCAAATCAAGGCGAAAGTCAAATTGACCGGAACCTTCCTTAACACTTACTTTGCCAACCCCGAGTCCTGGAATGCGACCTCTTTAAATCACGCCTGGATATAGCAATTTTCATTCATAGCACATCAGGATTTTAAGAGCAACAATAACCGCGAAGCATGTGACGAAGCTTTTCTTCGTTATTACTGCCTGAACAAGCCTTAAAAAACCCACCTCCCCACCCTGGGACGCTTACGTGTACCGTTAGCGTGGTTGTCCCAAGACCATGCCGGGGTTTGAAAAATTCCTAAAGAGAACTTGAAAGTGGTGGTTTTCGCCATTGCGCTTTCGGCCTCGTTATGCCACCTGGCATACTACCGGGGGCCCTGGTACTGAAAGTTGAGCATGGGAACCCGGGCCATGGCAGCAACCAAAACGCCACCTACCGAAATCATTGAAGTGATGATGGCCAGAAACAGGTCCGGTATAAAAGGTAACTTTGTGTCGGTTTCTATTAAGCGAACTAAATCCAGGAACCCGGAACGATAACGCGATTTTCGACCTTTCCGTCCAGGTTTTTTACCACCAGATCGCCGTTATCAAAGATGCCATAAGAATTTCTTGATCCGCCCTTTGGAAGTGCAACCGATCCGGGGTTAAAAAGGTAGATACCTTCATGTATCGAAGCCAGAGGAATATGGGTATGCGCTGATACGAATATGTCTCCTTTCGTCAGCGGCGGTAAATTTTCCGGAGAATAAATGTGTCCGTGAGTAAGAAAAATGCGACGATTCCCAACCAGGATGCTACCGTGGTCGCTCATCAACGGGAACGGCAGCACCATCTGGTCGACATCGCTGTCACAATTGCCCCGAACAGCAATGATTTTCTCCCTTACGTTGTTTAACATCCCGACCACTGAGGCAGGGTCATAGTCCTTCGGAAACGGATTTCGCGGTCCGTGATACAGCAGGTCGCCCAGCAGGACAATATAAGAGGCCTTTTCCTTCTCAAACAATTCCAGTGCCCTCGACATATAGTGAGCAGAACCATGAACATCAGCAAGGAAAAACAGTTTCATTTCAATACCTCCTTTGCAGGTTCTCTCAAAAAAATATTGCACCGTCATGTTCATGTCAATCAAAGTCCGTAGAAGGACAGTGGGAGTATTCAAAAAAATAAGTGATTAGGATTCTTTTTTTATTGCAATTTTACTTTATTCTGATAGGTTGAAACGCCACCTGTCCGAAACGGGTATTACAAACCAAAAAAGTAAAGGGAGGGAGAGTATGAACGTTCAAAAGATAACAGACACACTTCTCTACTGGCTGAGTACCTATTCTTTGAAACTTGTGGCCGCAATCCTGGTCCTAGTAATCGGCAGATGGCTGGCAAGGAAAATTACAAACGTAATCAGGAAGTTACTGGTAAAACAACAGATTGACATCACTCTCGTAAATTTCCTGGAAAATATCATTTACTATACACTTTTGATTGTTGTAGTCATTGCTGCCGCGGGACAGCTGGGGATCAACACCGCGTCCTTTTTGACCATTGTTGGTGCTGCGGGCCTGGCCATCGGTCTTGCTCTCAGGGATTCACTTTCCAATTTCGCCTCTGGTGTTATGTTGATTCTCTTTCGGCCTTTTCGAGTGGGAGACGTGGTAAATGCTGCGGGAGTTACGGGAAAGGTTGAAACGATTTCCATGTTCACAACAATTATGAACACTCCGGACAACCAGAAGATAATAGTTCCAAACAGTGCTATAACAAGCAGCACCATAACCAACATAACGGCAAACGAAACTCGCAGGGTGGACATGGTTATCGGAATCGGCTATGAGGATGATATCTCCAGGGCCAAGGATATACTGGCACGTCTCATAGAAGAAGACGAGCGAATCCTGTCCGATCCTGCACCAACCATTGCGGTATCGGAACTGGCAGACAGCAGCGTCAATTTCGTGGTACGTCCCTGGGTTAAAACTCCCGACTACTGGAATGTTTACTTCGATTTAACGGAGAAGATCAAAAAGACTTTTGACGCGGAAGGAATAAGCATTCCCTACCCGCAAACAGATGTTCACCTCTACCAGGAGAAACCGCTTGCAACATGATATTTGCACGCCGCGGGGGAAAAGGTTGACTTTCTCCTGCGGATGCATTTTGTCCATGGCAGGGCCTCGCAATGCCTTGAACCGGCACATGTGATTTGCACATATAAATTTTCCATAACCCTCGTTGAAAAGGTTTATATACTGCCCGGGCACCTGATTTTGCGTGTTCGTGGGAAAAGTTTGTTAAGGAGCCGGGTGGTATTTCCTGGAAAACCGATGCATTGATTTCTGATTTCCTGTTGGTAAAGCAATTTTTCCCGTGTCTTTTTCCTGGGATCTTCCGCAGGCTTCAACTTGGGACAGCAGGCTGACCATGTGTTTTGTGGATTCCGTCTATTGCATGTTGTGGTTCCGTGGGTGGCTGTCTCCGGACGAATGGCCGGGGAGCTGTATCGAAAACCCCTTTCTTCAACATAGTTACTCGGTTTGTAAAAGAACCAAATTATTGTGCCTGTTGAGTTGCCAGCAGCTGATCCTTGATAATTTCCGCCGAAGTTCTCGTCTTAAACTCATTGCTAAGTCCGGGACGCTTTACTTTATGAATTGGTACAAAATTTGCCTACATCATAAAGAGCACCTTGGTTTGGGAGTATGCAAAATCGTTAACTGCATCAACGAGGTAATCAATATGAAAATTCGGAAATATCTGTATCCGCTCGTGGCTTTATACATTTTAGCTTCTTGTATTCGAGGGCTGGGCGCATCAACCCTGAAGAGATCAAAGGGTATGCCTTATGTTCCTGGAGAAGTCATCGTGAAATTCAGAAAGCCGAGTCCCGGTATCTCGGGTACCACTCTTCGACGCTACCTTCAGGGCGTAAACTCGCTTTTCAGCAGGGCCTCGAGTATTTCCCGAATAACTGGCATTGACAATCTTTACAAGATAACTTTTACGGCTCCCATAGATGTGGTCGAACTGTGTGCAGAGCTAAAAAACAGGTCTGATATTGAATATGCCGAGCCCGATTATCTTGGTAGCTTTTGCGCCACCCTGCCCGATGATCCCAGTTTTTCCGAGCAGTGGTATCTCCACAACACGGGCCAGAGCGGAGGAACGCCGGGTGTTGACATAAAGGCACCGGAGGCCTGGGATCTTGAAACCGGGGATCCAGACATTGTAGTCGCTGTTATTGATACTGGTGTGGATTACAGCCATCCCGAACTGTCACCGAACATATGGCATAACCCGGGAGAGATACCCGATGACGGGGTGGACAACGATGCAAACGGATACGTGGACGATGTCATGGGTTGGGACTTTGTGAGCGTTCCCCAGTACTGGACGGCGGATG
>JALXAI010000370.1 GCA_026992215.1 Desulfobacterales bacterium
AGCCCGAAAGCAGGAACAAGAAGATAGAAGCCTTTTTGATGCAGGTAAAAAGAGCCGGCTCTATAGAACAGGTGAGCAACGCGTTCAGAATGGCGAACTTCTCGGCCGCGGAGCGACAACAACTCGAAAAAGAGCTCAACTCCCCTTTCTACAAGCAGAAACTAAAACGGCTCATCATGAGTTCCCGGAAGCGCGAACGAGTAATCAAAAAGACTTACAAACAACCGCGAACAACCAAAAAAGTTAACAAAGCTTTAATTCAATCGAAATTAGCGAGGGCCAAGGCAATCGACAAACAAAAAAGGTCAAGAAGAATTCCTGGAGTTCGTGTTATCTCGAAGCAGAAGATAATGATGATGAAAGGATATCGCCCTTCCGGCAAGGGTTCTGGTGCTGAAATCCTGAGCATTTCGCCCAATGATGGACAAGCCGGCACGGTTGTTACGATCAGAGGAAGAAACTTTGGGCCTAGAGGACAAGTTGCTCTATTGGTAGAGCGTAACCTGCTATTTGCCGATATCATCAGCTGGTCACCGGAACGGATAACCATCACAATTCCGGAAGCTGTCCAGGCCTTAGTTGGAGAAGAACAAAAAAGTGGTTTTATCTGGATAAAACTGGCTGGCGGAGAGAACGGACCTTATATTGATTTCGGTTTCAGGCCAAACGCGTCGATGTTGGTTCCTGTTATATCCGAGATAAATCCCGACCCAATCTATCCAAGCTCCGAGATTCTTATTACGGGGAACAACTTTTTAAGGGCACACAAACCCGTTGTAAAAGCCCGATCGGGTTCGGTGGAGGTAACCTTAAAGGTGACAGATTGGTCGGATACCTACATTTACGTAAAAAGTGGCGGCGATTATCACAGCACTCTCGAGAGGATTCCTTCCGGAGGGTTCATGATCTCCGTTGAGAACCATCTTGGTGCCAGCGTAAGTAAACCGGTAACCATGGCTCGCAGGATTGTTAGAAGGAGAGTAAGATTCAGCCAGCACGAGGTACACTGCGAATACTGGAAAGATTCCGAGGACAGACCATCGGCATTGTGCTGGATAGGGTATAAGAAAACGTTCAGCTCTTCTTATGGCGGTTGCCGCGACTGGAGCGTGGTTGGATATACCGTGCGAATAGTTGAACAGGGTTGCTGTAGCGGCTATTCCTTCAAGAAGGAACCCTTCGGCAATCGTCCCGATTATGAAATCGAATTGTGGGCTAATGCGTTCGGATACATCAAGCTTTACGTTGAAGTAGAAATGGAAGGGCCGGAAGGTACTTTCTGTTACTAAAAGAGGCCCCCTGCCTGGATTCTCGCTGGTTTTACAGTGAGAAAAAGTCTTGAAATGGTATCAAACGCCGGTTTTCATGGTCATCTGGGAGGAGCGGTCCTGACTAACACTCGGAGTCCGGAATATAATGAATTAATCCCGGGCTCTTAATCCGGTTGCAAAAATCTTTATCCTGAATGAGTAATGTGACATTCTTTCTGTAAAATTGATTTATTTGAAAATGTAGCAGGCCATAGAGTAGAGTTAGTAATCAGCGATGCTCATGAAGGCATGAAGAACGCGTTGAAAGCAGTCATACCAGGTACACCGTGGCAGCGCATGCTTAAGGTTGGTAGGTGCAGCATTGATGAAAATTTCTGAGAAATGGGAGCAAGGTAGGACATATCTCAGGATAACGTAGCAAAATAATTGCTTTAAGGAACCCAGTTTCCCCCTTTGAGGGACAGAAGGGAGTTGTACGCAGATACGAAACGAAGGTCACCTGAAAGGCTTGGTCCGCCAGAGGATGGACTGACCGAAGTGGAGTCTCATAATCAGAAAGGTTAAGTAACTTTTTACAGAAAAATTTTGCACTATCAATTTATGTGCACGCGAAAACCATACATAAAACGTAATCTCCTTCTCACGCAGCCCGGTTGCAACAAAGAGGTTTAGATGAGCTATTCGTTATTCGTTTATGTGAAAATAGCTGTAGCAAACGATGGTTTTCCTTTAACAGTGCTCCCGATCCTGGTTTTTTCAGTCTGTTAGCCACTGGGGATGCCTGCCTCTTCCGCAGCACAAGCTACAAGGGACAAGGAACAAGGGGTGGTAGAAAGAGGGTAAAACGAGAAAAACGCCAAACCTCCTTCAACCATTTCAACCTCTTTCAACCATCTCAACCCATTAAACTTCCTCAACCTCCTCAACCATTCAATCTCCACCACCCGCTGCTGCTCGAAATACTTATCCCTTTTAGCGTCTTCAGGTATTGAACCACCGTGATTAAGGTATCATTCAAGGCACCCACACTACACGTTCGAAGGAAAGTATTCTACTGACAAGGATCACAATACATCTCGTAGTACCCGTGCACTTCAAACTTGAAAGTTTCGGACGTCGCATAGAGGCTGAATTCCTTGAATGGTATCCGTGTTCGCCCTAATTTTGTCCCTGTAAATATTTCTCCACTGGTTGAGGCCTTGTCGTTTCCGCAATATGATTCAAAATCTTCAACCCTGTGGAATAATTCGTTTAATTTTTCACTTATTGGATCGGCGTCTTCGTCGCAGCCCCTCACGGAAAGTCCAACCAGATTTGGTGGATTGGTGAATACAAAAACCATATCTTTGAGCTGAATTACATCCCCGTCGCCATATTTATCGTCTTCGTAATATATTGCTTTTTCGACACCATTTACGTTGAACACGAAACCGAGGTCTCCATTACTGAGATCGTCGCCGTCTTCCACGACCAAGATTTTTTGAAACACGACTTTCAGGTGTGTTTTTGGCAGATTGAACTGCGTCTGGGGTCCGGTTCCGGCTTCCGTGAGCGTGATTCGGACCGGAATCGATGGCCTGTAATCTTGGTTATCGGTTCCCGCGGCGCTCTGGCCAGTCTTACCAATCAAATGATATTTCAAAGGCTTTACACGCACATAGAATACAGCCGGTTTTGAGTAAGTGCCCGAAAAGGCACTGAGGTCAATTGAAAAGTGGCCATACTGCCCCTTGGGAGGAATGGGCGTAATAGTGCCATCGGCAATAATGTAAGGGAAATCCGGCGAAATGGATACCTGCCAGCGAGCGGCATGCAATGATTCAAGCTCGGTCTTCCATCGAAAGTGCACTTTCTGCACGGAGGTATCCGTGAAACTGTAACTGTCCCATGTTGCCAGATCACCGCCCAGGCGTCTCACCTGGAGAGTGGTTTTGCGCAAAGCCACATGCGCCTTCGGCCCGGGGAACTTGATTGTCGTTTTGTTTGACATGGGTTTCATAGGCTGGCCCGGTGGTTCCGGTTGCGGTTGAAACATCTTGTTGCTGCCATGTATCGGTATGGCTGATTTTTTCCTGGCTATCTGATTAGTCTTTTTTATACTTTGCTGGCCCACAAGGGGTCTAAACGGTTTTCCCGGTGGTTCAGGTTGAGGCTGGAACATTTTGGATGCACCCGGTGCGGGAACTGGCGACGTTTTCCTTTTCATCTCCCTTCTCTTAATTCCGGATGCAATGTTTCCAGTTTCCAGATGCGGTCTTTTGCAGGTGGGTTTGAGCAGCTTAGTCCAGGATCGTTTCGAACCATTGAAAAGTGTGACCTCCACCGTTAGATTAGTTTCTTTTAGCAGGGGTTTTGCCTCCATGTACGTCGCTGTTCCTCCCTTTTTGAGCAGATGCTTTCCGGGATCCAGCTTGGACAGGCTAATGGGTTGGTTCTGCCCAACCTTGAGGGTACTCTTGCCGTGCTGGGCGACAGTGAGATCGGTTCCCTTGTTCTGAAGCACCAATCTTACCCTGCATGCACCTGTCAAATCAAACTTTACAATCTCTATCTTGTAAATCTTTTTTGGCATTGTTACACCGGGGTGGGCTTTGAGGACCCTCGGATTTACTCTGTTTACGGGTAGTCTTGGTGGGCCGGCATAAGCCAACAGGGTGCTCAAGAAAATAACACAAATGCCAGTGATGACTGCTCTTACTTTTGCTGTTCCTTTTCTCATAACGGTCCCCCCTTGGGCTCTGTTTCTTTACTTGCAAAGTCATTTGCGGGCTTAACGGTCGGGAAAGCTCCAAACCTGGCCATCGCTCTTTCGATGTTTGTCATCGGCCTGATCCGGCTTGATGAGCTTTCCCAATCTGTTACCCCGTTTGTTCTCGAGCTCTTCACACAGATAAATCAAATGTTTATCTCACTTTGTTATCTTTTTGAATTTGAGCAGCGGGCGATACATTACCGTCTTGGTGTTATTATCTTCGTTTGACTCTGAAACCTTGTTCTCGTAATCGACGGTAACGCGAAAACCCACCTGTCCATAGGGAGGGATGTCACGCCCACAGAAGAAGTATTCCCCAACCCCCAGGGGCCCGAAAGTCTTTTTTTCCCCGGGACCAAAGGTTAAGGGATCGCTATTACGAAGTACCTCCCACTTACTGTTTTCCGGTATTTTCCGCTCCAACTTCACCTTAAAGCCCTTGGCCGGTGCATTTCCTTTGTTCATTATGGTAAATACGGGAAAAAGTCTGTAACATGTAGCACCATTGTCTGCCCTGCTCCACTTTCTGGTTTCGATTCTGAGGTTGACTGTCAAGTCTGGTTTCAATACCGGTAAAGGTTTTAAAGGTGGTCCGGCGCTTGCCGACAGAAATCCCATGAAGATAATACTCATGAAAATGATTAGTGCTTTTAATGTTTTTACTCTCTTCTTCATACTACTCCTCCCTCCTTGATGTTGTTTGAGTTTCTATTCATTAGCTGTCCCATGTGAACTACGATTATCATTTTATTGGCCTAATCGGAGATAAAGCTTCGACCGTGTTACCAGCTTCATCCATCCCTCTTTATTTCGGTTTGAC
>JALXAI010000371.1 GCA_026992215.1 Desulfobacterales bacterium
TACTCTACAACTTAATTCTTTTGAACCTGAACAGGGATAATCCCCATGCAAGCCCTTCCCGCGCCAAGCAATACATGGACGAGTTTCTTAAAATCTACCCGCGGAGTCATTTCAGGACGGCTATTTTCTTTTTGGAGCGAACCTGCAGAGAATCGGAAAATTTGAGGGCTTGCAGAAGTGAGCTGCATCATTTAAAAAGAAGCCTCAAGAACAAGGAAGATTCGATAAAAAAGCTGCAGTCGGAAATAGAGGCTTACAAGAAAATAGACTGGGAAAGAGAAGAAAAGAAACGCCAGATTCAAAAGTAACGTATTACCCGGGAAATATAGCTGAAACATGCTTACACAAAAGACAGGTAAAGGCCATGGAAACCCAAAAAGGTAAAATCTTGGTTGTTGACGATGATAGTAACCTTCTTGAAGTGCTAAAATTGAGACTTCGCTTTCACGGGTACGATACCACTGTTGCCGAGTCCCCGAGTGAAGCATTGCGCAAGATAGGTCGCGAATCTTATGATCTGATGGTGGTTGACCTGATGCTTCCAGAAATGAACGGAATAGAGTTGATGGAAAAAATATTCGGCGAAATTGGTTTCCAGTTACCCGTGATAATTTTAACAGCGTACGGGACCATAAGCCTGGCCGTGGAAGCAATACAGAAGGGGGCGTACAGTTTTCTGACGAAGCCCTTTGAACACCACGACCTCATCCTTCATATCGAAAAAGCCCTGGAAAAAAATCGCTTAAGTTCGCAGATAGAAAACCTCCAGAAAATACTGAGTGACAGGGCAACAGGGCTGAACCTGGTAGGCAAAAGCCAGGCCTTCCAGCGGGTACTCAGGGAAGTAATGGGAGTCGCTAACACCGATTCCACCGTGTTGATAACGGGGGAAACGGGTACCGGGAAAGAGCTTATTGCCCAAACCATTCACAACCTGAGCGGAAGGTTCAAGAAACCCTTTGTTCCCATAAATTGTGGTGCTATCCCCGAAACTTTGCTGGAAAGTGAGCTCTTCGGCCATGCCAAGGGGGCTTTTACGGGAGCTCATCGCAAAAAGGATGGCCTTTTCTCACGAGCCAACGGGGGAACGATTTTCCTTGACGAAATTGGTGAAGCGCCGCAGTCGGTCCAGGTTAAACTGCTTCGAGCCATCGAAACCAAGGAAATCATCCCCCTGGGCACCACCATACCGCAAAAAGTCGATGTTCGTGTGATTGCGGCAACTAACAAGGACCTGATGAAAGAGGTGGAAAGAGGAAATTTCAGGAAAGACCTGTTTTTCAGGATAAACGTTATCCCGATTCATCTTCCGCCGTTAAGAGAAAGAGTCGAAGATATTCCTCTCTTGGTTCAGCATTTCCTGACGAAATTTCAAAGCGACGGAACTGCCGGAATAAAGGGAATCCTGCCTTCCACGATGAGCCTTATGCTTGAATACGACTGGCCCGGCAACATCAGGGAACTGGAAAACCGCGTTGAAAGAGCCCTGATTTTTTCAAAAGGTTCCTCTCTTGCTCCCGCAGACATGTTCCCTGAAAAGTTCGAAACTGCTGGAACCGACGAGGTAAAAGATGATGACCTTGACGCCATCACTGATTATTCCACCGCTAAAGCCAGCTTCGAAAAAAGGTATATCATATCCCTAATGCATAAATGTAAGGGCAATATATCGCAGGTGGCGAGGATGGCGGGGCGACATCGACCCGAAATATACAAGATGATAAAGAAATACAACATAAACCCCAGGGATTTTAAGTCTTCCGATAAATGACATTCAGATCCGATTAATCGAATACTTCTCCGTTTCTTGCGCCGTCGGATTGAACCCGTAAAATTGCCGGTTAGTCTGTTTTTTCAGGATCCAGGGAAAACATGAAGAAGAACAAAAGTATTATGATCGTTGCCGGAGAAGCTTCGGGGGATCTGCATGCGGGAGCCCTGGCGAGAGAAATACTGCACTCGGATGCAAGTATAAATCTGGCCGGGGTAGGCGGAACAGAAATGAAAAAGGCCGGGGTAAAATTGATCGCTCACATAAACGATTTGAACGTTATGGGTCTGACGGAGATAGGGGGCAAGTTAAAAAGTGTCATGGGCGTATTCTTCGGGTTGCTGAGACAAATGCGCAAATCCCCCCCGAATCTTCTTATCCTGGTTGATTTCCCGGACTTTAATCTCCTGTTAGCAAGATTTGCAAAACGTTACGGCATTCCTGTAATGTATTACATAAGTCCCCAGGTATGGGCATGGAGGCGCGGAAGAACGAGAACCATAGCCAGGTTGGTGGACAAAATGGTCGTGATCCTGCCGTTTGAGGTCGACTTTTACAGGAGACACGGGGTAGATGTGGAATTTGTCGGACACCCCCTCCTCGACTATCTTGGAAACGTTCCTTCAAAAAACGAGGCCAGGGCGCAGCTCGGTATCGGAGCAGAAGAAAAGGTCGTCGGAATACTTCCGGGTAGCAGGCCAAGCGAAGTAAAGATGCTACTTAACGTGATGCTCGAGGCCGCTGAAATCATTGATCAAACTCTTCCCGGAACAAGCTTTCTTTTTCCCCTGGCCGGTACTCTCCATCGCGATGATCTTGGTTTCGTCGATAAGAACCGGTTTAAGAGGGTTTCAATTATTGAAGGCAGGACTTCCCTTGTAATGAGCGCATGCGACCTGCTAATAGCCGCATCGGGCACTGTAACCCTCGAGGCCGCAATCATCGGAACTCCGCTTATCATAGTATACAAACTCTCCCCACTATCTTACTATCTTGGCAGGCTCCTTATTCGTGTCCCTTACATAGGGCTTGTGAACCTGGTGGCGGGAGAGTGTCTTGCACCGGAGTTGATCCAAAACGACGCGAACCCGGAGGCAATTGCCAGGGAGGCCTTTGCCATTTTAAAAGACAAGAAAAAGGTGCGATACATAAAGAGGAGGTTTAGCGAGGTGCGAAAGAGCTTGGGATGCAGTGGAGCATCATCGCGGGCTGCCAGGCTTGCCTTGAGTTTCGTTAGCTAAAAAAGGATTAAGGGATGAAACCAAAGGTTTTGTTTCTAACATTGCTTCTTTTTTTTATTTCTTCGATAGGTGGCCATGCTTTCGAAGACCCCGCCCGAAAAAGTATCCCTGACGTGTTGAAACAGTGGATTCCGTGGGTAATGTACGGGCACGAAGAAATTGCATGTCCCGGCCAGTACAATGATGCTGGCGAACGTAGATGTGTCTGGGAAGCTGTACTGGAACTGGACCTTGATGGCAACGGCGGTGTTTTTTCAATGAAACTTCTTGCGTTCACCGACTCATGGGTTGTTTTGCCGGGAGAGACAGGGATATGGCCAGAAGAGGTGGAAATAGATTCCGTGCCTGTTCCCGTCTTGCCCAAGAAGATCGTGCCCCGGGTATACGTAACAAGGGGAACCCATACGGTGAACGGTGTTTTTAGATGGAGCAAGCTTCCCGACGTACTACAGATTCCGCAAGAAACCGGTGTCGTGAAGTTGAGGGTTAACGGGAGTGACATCGAACGTCCCCTTATCAGCCGAGACGGCAAGCTGTGGTTGAAAAAAGAAAAGACGCTAACCTTTGCAGCACTTAAGGTGCACAAGAAAGCCTTCAGGCTGATCGATGACACCATACCCATGACAGTAACGACCCTGGTAATGCTTGATATATCTGGCCAACCCCAGGAACTGGTACTGAAGAAAGTTCTGTTGCCTCGATCTGTTCCCATGGAAATCCAAACCGAACTCCCGGCAGAGATCCGCAATGGAGGAGACATCGCTATCCAGGCTCGCCAGGGTAGATGGAAAATAAGAATCAAGTCAAGGATGAAGGGCCCTGTCAAGAGCATCGTGGTGACCAACGCGGTGGGAGGCAGGGAGATCTGGGCATTTAAAGCGGAAAATGACCTCAGGATGGTGAAGCTCCAGGGAGTTGTTTTTATCGATCCGAGGCAAACCGACATGCCCGGGGAATGGAGAAGGTTTACCTCCTTTGTCGTAAAACCGGGAATGACCATAACTTTTAAAGAAATCAAAAGGGGCGATCCTGATCCACCTCCGGACGTGTTAAAGATAAGCAAAACATTCTGGCTCGATTTTAACGGCAGGGGCTACACCGTACAGGATATAATCAGCGGAAAAATAAGCAGAAGCTGGCACCTGGTAGTAAATCCCCCGCAGGTTCTTGGTAGAGTGTCGGTAGATGGCAAGGATCGACTTATCACAAGTTTCGGTAAGAAGAAAAGGGCCGGAGTTGAGCTTAGAAGAGGAACGCTCAATCTGGTTGCTGAATCGCGAATAGAAAAACCGCTGAGAACACTGCCCGCAGTCGGATGGATGCACGATTTTCAGTCCGTTTCAGGGACTTTAAATCTTCCGCCCGGCTGGAAGCTGGTAGCCGTGCAGGGGGCTGACGAAGTCACGGGAACATGGATCGAAAAGTGGACTCTTCTCGACTTCTTTGTTGTTTTGATCATTTCACTATCTGTTCTGAAATTAAAGGGCTGGAAATGGTTTATCGTAGCCCTTTTTGCACTGTGCATAACGTACCATGAACCCGCTGCCCCCAGGCTGGTATGGCTCCACGTCATAGCTTCCCTTGCAATCCTTTCTTACGTATCAATTCCTTGGATACGCAAAGCTTCTACGCTATGGTACTGGGCATCCATGATAGTTCTGCTGGTAATTACCATTCCCTTTATTGTTCAGCAGGTGAGGGTGGGGGTATATCCCCAGCTGGAACACCCGAATTACCAGGGAACCCAGCCTCCATGGAATGAACCAGGAAGAAGAATGGTAAATCCTGTTCGGAAATTCTATCACCCTCCCGGACGGCGCATTCGTACTG
>JALXAI010000372.1 GCA_026992215.1 Desulfobacterales bacterium
ATCGATCATCATGTAGTTCCAGTCTTCGCTCAAGGCGAAAAGGTGAGTGTCAGGCGATTTCTTCCATTGAGACGAAAAGACGGTCCTGTATTCCGGAATAGATATGACGTTCAATTTGCCATCCCGGTAACACGCTGCCAGCCTGTTACCTCTGGAGTGATACTGAACAAGTGTTATCGGTGTACTGCTTATCTTTAAACGTGCCAGTGGCTGTCCGTCTTTTAGCGGAAGTATCTGTATTGTTCCATCCATCAGGCCACAGGCTATAGTTTCGCCGCCCGGTCTGAATGCCACGGAACTGGGCCTGGGAGAATAAGTGATGACTTCAGGGGTATCCCTTTGGGCATCAGATAAATACCACACTATCGCTGCTGCAAATGCCAGTAAAGGAAGCAGTACTGCTGCAAATTTGAAGAAAACTCTTTTCTTCTTCCTCTTCGGACCATCCTCATGACCTGCCCCTTCTGGATAATCCCGGACTTCGATTTCTCTACCGCACTGCGGGCAGAAAAGATCATCCGGTTCAATTTCAGAACCGCAATAGACGCAAAAACCTGTTTGTGTAGTATCCACGATTTCTTCTTTCGTTATGAGCTTTCAAGCTGACCTGTAACTTTAGACCGGGTCCGTCTCGCCAACTATTAGGTGGCTATAACTGTAAATCTTTGAATTCAAGTGCTGATCGAAGCTCCGCATCTGGTGCAGAAACGAGAGTTTTCTCTGATTGCTGCCCCGCATTTTTTGCAAAACCGGGGATGTCTTTCGGGGTACTGTACCTGGCTGAGCGCATCGCCGCACGACCCGCAGAACCGGGCGTCGGGGCTATTTTTTGCCCCGCAGGCCGGACAAGCAATGGAGGCGCTTTCGTGAGCCACGTTGACCGACCCGAAAGGGTGACTTTCGGTGAAAACCGGGGGGGCCGGGATTATTCCGGCACCACAGATGAGACACGTGGTCTGGATCCCCACGTTTGTTGCCCCGCACTCTCTGCAAACAAAATTTCTCATTTCATCAGACGCCATTTTTTTCCACTTACTGCTTGAAATTTTATTAATCCAATCCTCCTTACTTTTTCGCAGGCGCTCCGCAGCCGGGACAAAAATTCATGTCTTCTTCCAGCATTTTCCCGCAACTGTCACACACACGTCGTGGTTCCTTCACAATTCTGGTACCACACCGGGGACAAAAATTTGCCTGTTGCCGGAGGATATTACTGCATCCGGGGCAAATAAAGTCACCCTGTTTAGCTTCAGCGGATTGCGAAGAGGATTTCTGGATGCTGGCTTCTTCACTTTCAATGGATCCAAACAGTAGCTCGGTCTGTCCGACCGTAATTTTGTCACTGTCCTTCAATAAAGTTCCCCCTTTTGGTACAGGTTCACCATTGAGAAGCGTTTTGCTTTCACTTCCAATATCAAAAATGCTGAATCCTCCTCGGTGCTGAATTATCAGGGCCTGCATGCCTGAGATAAGATCATCCGTAAAACGAATGTCGCAATTTTTGTCTCTCCCAATCAGTGTCATTGGCAACACGTAATATGATCTCTGCCCGCTTTCCTCACCAAGTGGTGTTAACCGGTAACCGGATTGATAACTTGAGACGTTCTCATCTTTCTTCAAAGGTTTAACGTCCAGAGCTTCCCCGTTTAGAAAAAACTCTACTTCCCCCGCAAAAAAACCTGTATCCACCCATATATCATGAATTGAGTCATAGAATAGCCAGCAGCGATTTATGGGGTTCAGGAAAAGGGAGAATTGTCCTATTTTGAGAATCCAGCGCTCAAACTCTCCAAATGCCTCTCTAAATGTTACACCCGGCGTAAGTTCTAGTGCTAAGGGTTTCATTAAACGCTTTTCTATTTCCTTCTGTCTGTCACGCATTGCTACCATGGGTTTTTCTCCCAGGCTTTGATTAGTATTCTCGCCGCATTCTTGTCTTTCTCATGGTTCAAAAACCATTCCTTGCCTTTATCCTCATTAAATTGTTTAATATAGTTTTTCAACGTTTTTTCCGCTAACGACAAATCAACGTCACCATGACCGAAAAACTTTTCGTTCCACTTAGCGATCCAGTCTTTTTCCTTGTACACGGCAGGTTTTCCATTTTGCATACCTTCCCAAAAATCAAGAACGTATTTTTCCCCATTTGGAAGGATTACCCTTGTTGCGCCATGATTCCAAAATTTAGTAAGGCGACTTATGCAAAGGATGTCAGTAACAATTGCATCTTTCCCGAACTTCTTTTTTATGTCTTCTCTGCACCAGTCCATACCCCATTTCGCGAATTCACCACATTGCCCGCCCTTATAGTTTGCTACATAATCAAACGCCCGTTCAAAAGTGTTGTTCCATGCTTTGCGTGCCATGTCAATCAACCAAGCGTGAGGCTTCCAGAATGGTAAATGGTATCGATCCACGAAATTCTCAGCAGTTTCAGGATTCCTTACAAAGTATCCTTCCCTGGTCTTATCCTTAATAATCTGATCCATTATGTTAGATAGCGTCTTTTTAATTTTGGCAGGATCGAACTCGGGTGGTTTTTGCGGTTTGTCTTGCGGTTTTGGTTCTGCCGGGGGTTCCACGTGCTGGGTCACGGGAGGCTTCCGGGGTTCTGGCGGTTTTGGGGGCGTCTCACCGATTGGAGGTTTATACACGTGCGGTTTGCGTGGTGGTCTAGGAGGAGGTGGAGGCTGGGAGGGGCCAGGTGGAGGAGACTGTGGCTGCTTTTGTCCCTGGGGAGCATGTTGTGGTGGTTGAGGCTGTGGAGGTGTTGCCTGAACCTGTTCTTCCACGATTATTGCCAGTGTGTCAGTGTTCGGCTGTTTTTCCCCTCCCCAGGCTATTCCCTTGAAAGGGCTCCTGGAAGGATCTCCCGGTAACCGATCATACCAATCTTGAAACTTTGCGGTAAAACTGCCATCACTACCCACGTAACCGTGGTCTTTGAGCCATTGAAGAGCCCTGTTGCCGGATAGAATGCTGGTCCTGGTATGAGGCACGTGAGGTGGTGTTTGCGGTTGAGGGGGAAGTGGTGGAGGAACACCGGTTCCGGTTTTTGCACCCGCACCCGATGATGCTCCGGTTCCAACACCGAGCAGTGTCTGAGCTATCCCTCCTGCATTACACAAGGCACCCACCGTTGCCGCAAGCAAGCCGCCCATGACCGGGGCGGTACTTTTTGTGCGAAGTCAATCCTTTGCGTTAAGAGGATCAGTGGAGCAGTCATGTGCGCGCAGGGCAGCTGGAACAGCCAGCGTAAAAAAAACGAGAAACAAAAAGACCCTCAGGAGGGCGATACAACAATCGAGCTTACTATTCGTTATTTTTCGCCTCTTCATTCTTTCTCCTTTTCTAACGAGCCTTGGGTGCTCTCAAAATCGCGTAAGAACAAAAGCCTCCCAGTATAACGCAGACCCTCAAGTAGGTATATTCGGTTAAACGTGTGCTCCAACCCGGTGGTGTATAGTCGTATAGCTGATAGGCTATCACCATGGGAACTGCCAGGGCAATGCCGACTAAAATAAATCGAGGTACGAATTTGAGAACCATCCGAAAGGGTATTAACAGCTTGTCAATAGGTTTTCGGAAGACGTTGAACAGGACAGGCATTGCGATAATGATTAACGGCGTGATAAAGTCGGGAGTGTCCCCTCTTGGCCATTCGTGGTGGGAAATGAGAAATCTTATGCTATAAAGGCTGGAATAAACAAACCACAGAACAGCAGCCAGGATACTACCTGTATAAGACGCTACATTCCACTTTTTCGATGACCTCTTTTTTAAGGGAGATGTTTTTTCGTCCTTGAAACCCGGAAAAGCATATGACTTTTCTGCTTCCTTCGAGTGGTAGCCATAAGTCGGTGGCCAGGAGGAAGGCCGCCACGCTGTTCCGTCCCACGCAAGCCATCTGCCGGTGCCGGGATCAATCTGCCACCAGGTACCAGCACTGTCCTGTATCCGCATGGAGTTTACCTTCCGGGCAAAATCATCCCAGCCAATTCTGCCATCATCCATTTCCGCCTTTAACCGCCTGTACGTTTCTTCCATACCTCTAAAATCCATCTGAACCCCCTCAGAAAATTAGATGTTTCCATGTTGAACCCTTGTTAGGCCCCTGTTGGTGGCAATCCAGTAGTTGCCGTCACTGTCCTCCAGTATTTTTCTTACCTCGCTTCCGGCCAGGCCGTCTTTCTCAGTGTAATACCTGCAATTTTCTCCGTCGTATATCCCGAGACCATCGTATTCGAAGCCGATGAAAAGCCTGCCCGTGCTATCTCTGAAGAAGGTGCGTATTTTCTCTTTTTTGATTATTTGTCCGGGATTGAACATTTGCCATTTTTCGTGGTGCAGGAAAGTCACTCCACCTATTGATCCATATCCGAGCGCTGCCCACAGTTTGCCGCTTTCATCCTGGAAAATGTCGTTAACGGTGCCATGAACCATGCCGTCTTTCGTGGAGTAGGCACGCCATCGATTGCCAGTGTAGCATAAGAGATATCGATTCAAAGAGTCCCGGGAGCCTATCCAGATTCGTTGCCCGTTATCTTCAAAAAGAACATCAACTGAGCGCAATCGGAATCTTTCTGGAAGTTCAAATCTAGCGAACGTTTTCCCATCAAAAATACCTATGCCCTTCTCGCCACCGATCCACAACAATCCAGTATGGTGCCTTAATATCGTCCTCAAACTGCCCGCAAGAACACCACGGATACCCGGAAAACTTGTCCGGCTCCCGGAGGCGTCTCTTTTGACCAGTTCATTATCGTAAACAACCCATAACGCTTCTCCCTCAGCCAGCAAGTCTCTCACAAATCCTGGTGACACCCGTTTCA
>JALXAI010000373.1 GCA_026992215.1 Desulfobacterales bacterium
ACCGATACCACTCCGGCTGCCACGTTACTCAGCACTGTTTCGATGTAACGGCGTTGTTTTTCAAGCTCTTCGTTTTGTTCCTGAAGTTTACGGTTTGTTTCCTCGAGTTCCGTTTTGCTGTTTTTCAGATCCTGTGCCATCCGGTTAAATGATGTTATGAGCATCCCTATTTCATCGTCTCTGTCGGGCTCAATGTAGACGTTGAGGTCGCCCTGAGCGATGGAATTTGTTGCTTCCGCAAGTTCCCGAATCGGTATGGTGATGCTCTTGGCAAGAAAAAAACCGAACCATATCGCCGCGAAGAGGATCAGAAGGGTAATTATCGAAAAGATGATGAAGTGACTGACTTTGAAAGGGCTTTGCAACATTTTCAACTGCTGGTAATTTTCGTAGCCTTTTGAAATATCATAGAGAGTGTTAGACATGGTGGTGGGGATCTTTCTCATGGTAACAAGGCAATAGTGTGCGCCGCCGGTTCCTCTTTTTTTTTGTTTCGGTTCAAGGGGAACAAAGGCAAAAACCAGTTCCTTGTTTTTAAAGGAATAAATCGTTGTGGTTGGCGTGGCGTTCTTGGTGCCGTGCGCGTTTTTGACCACCTTTTTCTCGTAAAGCCTTATAATCCGTTTGGGGTCGATTTCGCTGTATTCGGCTCTTGCTATTATTTTTTTGCCCCTGAGCAGGTAAACGCCATCCAGGTGAGACGGCGCGAGGTACTTGGTGAATAACTTTTTCATCTGTTTCAGGGTTCTGGAAGAAGGTCGTTTGAGCATCTTCGTGACGTCTTCGGATATGTTCTGGGACGCATAAAGCAAGCTGCTAGAGGCATCGTCATAGTATCTTTTTCCCACTTCCAGCGCTTTTTCAAGGGATTGTTCGACCTGCAGGTTAAACCAGTAATCCATGCTATTTGAAATGAATTGCACCGCGATGGAAAAAAGAAGGAAAGTGGGTATGATGGTCAGCCCGATAAGTCCGGCTATAAGCTTTGTTTTGAGCTTGTGTCCCAGGATGTTTTTCTTCCGCTCGTAAACCAGTTTGGCGACGTTACGAAGAACTAGATAAACAGCTAGAATAAGTAAGATCACGTTTATGTTGATCAGGGCGAACAGGGCGATGTTGCTCGCGATGGGCAGGTTGAGCCTCAGTCCCCAGAAATTAGCCTCGATGAACGTAAGTATGGCCACGAGAACAAGGGAAATTCCGATAATGATAAGTTCTCTTTTTTTCCTCTTTCTGGAGGAATTATTTCTCTTGTAGCTCTTCATGGCTGTCACATAGTAACCAGCTATAAGCTGGGCGGTGCGTTTTTTGTTCTAAATGCTGAAATCAAGCTGGTACCAGCTTGTTGTAAAATCAAGCAGTCTCACGAATATAAAGACGTATTCCAGGCGCAATGGCAATCTTACCTTTTCGAACTCGGCTCTAACCCTGAGGGTATACTTTTCACCTTTTTTCAGCTTGTCAATCGGGATCAGTTTGAGGTTATCCACCGACGCCATGTACTTTTTTGCATCTTCCAGCCTGGATACTTCCACGGGATTGTCCTTTTTTTCGTCCATGGTTATCAAAAAAACTTTTTTAAGATTGTCGTATTTTACCCTGTGCTGGATTTTTAAACTCACGATACTTTTATCAAGCCAGAACGATCTGATTTTTTTTAATTCCACCAGGAAGGTAAAGCTGGTCTGGGCGCCTTTCCGGATCGCTTTTTCCATCTCCGGGGTAAAACAGCCTTCTACCCGGAACGAGACCGTGAGATGTGAGTTTCCCCTGTGCAGCTTTATATCGTTTATGCTTGCCTTCGCGGCATAGATGGATTGACCCGGAAAAAACACGATGGCAACGAGGGCAAAAACAATTAAAAAAGCGTGTTCCAGGCGGTCTTGCCGGCTATGGTGGTATCCAGTATTCACCGTTTACGTACCCTAAAAAAGTGTTTTCTCCCGTACAAGCCACGATAACCAACGGGAGACGGGGTACAAACTGTACGCATATGAAGATAACATTTTAAACCTCTTGGAGAAATACCTTAAGAATTATTTTGAAGATTTTAAAAAAGGAGGTTCAAAAATGCAAGGCATTTGGTAAAATACAAAGTTCCTGATCTTGCATTTTTGCCGAGGGAATGCTATGGCTTCGTTCCGCCCGGCGTACTATGGGTACGTAGGATTCGGGGAAGTGACGAATACACGAATCAAGAAGGAGAAGACATGAAGGTAATACTCAAGGAAAAAGTTGAATCACTGGGCGATATTGGCGACATAGTAACCGTTGCGGACGGGTACGGCCGAAACTATTTGATTCCGAAGGGCCTCGCCGTAAAGGCAGACTCCAGGAACATCAAGATGGTCGAGCACCACAAGAGGATGCTTGAGCAGAAGCGGAAAAAGTACCTTGAACAAATGGAAGAATTGGCCACTAAGCTGAACAAGATCACCATCAAGGTTACCAGGAAACTTGCGGATGAAAACAAGATTTTTGGTTCGGTGAACGTTCCGGATATTTTGAAAGCTCTGAAAGATCAGCATGGGATTGAGCTGGAAAAAAAGCAGGTCAGGCTTGAAAAGCCTATCAAGGAGCCGGGCGAGTTTTTTGTGCCCGTAAAGGTAGAGGCCGATATCGAGGCCAAGGTCAGAATAGTGGTAGAGGGAGAGGAATAGCATGGATGACGGGGCAGAAGGGATAAAGCTTATTCCGCCCAACAACATCGAAGCCGAACAATCCTTGCTGGGTTCACTGCTCCGGGAAAATAATGCTCTACCGAAAGTGCTTGAAATTCTTAAGGGAGATGAGTTTTACAGGGACAAGCATCGCCAGATTTTTCTTGCGATGGTTGAGCTGTTTGAGGCGAACGAGCCCTTTGACATCCTGACAGTATCGGAACAACTCCAGAAAAAAAACAAGCTCGAGGCCGTGGGCGGCACCGGGTATCTGGCCGAGCTTGCAGCCAGCGTGGCGGGTGCGGCGAACGTGGGGGCGTATGCCAGGATTGTCTATGAGAAATACGTGCTCAGAAAGCTCATAGAAATAGCTTCAAGAATATCCATGGACGCCTACGAGGCGGGGCGCCCGGTGGACGAGATCATAGACAACGCAGAAAAGATTATCTTTGACATCGCCGAATCCAAGTTCCAGGCTTCGTATTTTCACATCAGGGATGTTGTCAGGGAAAGTATCGAGCTTATCGAAAAGCTATACGAGCGCCGCGAGCTCGTGACCGGTGTTCCGTCGGGCTTCAGGGATCTGGACAAGCTGACGGCGGGTTTTCAACCGGGGGACCTGATCGTGATAGCGGGGCGCCCCAGCATGGGTAAAACAGCCTTCGCGCTCAACATTGCCAGAAACGCCAGTATCGATAACGACGTGGCGGTGGCTTTCTTTTCCCTGGAAATGAGCCGTCAGCAACTGTCGTTGCGATTGATGAGTTCGGAAGCCAGGGTTGATTCTCATAAGATAAGGAGCGGGTTTTTGAGCCAGGAAGAATCCCGTAAGCTGGTGGAAGCGGCCGACATTATATCCGGCGCCAAGATACTGATTGACGATAGTCCGAGCCTTTCTGCCCTTGAAATCAGGGCAAAGGCCAGAAGGATGAAGGCCGAGCACAACGTGGAGCTGCTTATCGTGGATTACCTGCAGATGATGAAAGGTAACGCGAGGCTGGATCAGCGGGAGCAAATAATATCCGAAATATCGAGGTCTTTGAAGGCGCTGGCAAAAGAACTCAACATCCCGGTAATAGCGCTTTCGCAGCTGAACAGGAACGTGGAACTGAGAACTGATAAAAGGCCACAACTTTCAGACCTGAGAGAATCGGGAGCGATTGAACAGGATGCGGATCTTATAGCTTTTATTTACAGGGATGAGGTTTACAACCCGGAGAGTCCCGACAGCGGGATCGCTGAAATAATTGTGGGTAAGCAAAGAAATGGCCCCACCGGAAAGGTAAAGCTGGCTTACATAAATTCTTATACCAGGTTCGAAAATTTAATAGCCGATCCTTCGATGTTTGGCTAAACTGCTACGATTCCCCGGGGCAGAATGCGAAAACAAAGCGACGAATACGAGGGCTGACACAGATGAAGAAACCGGACGGGATTTACTGGGACAGGGATCGAGAGGTTATGAGCCGCGATGAACTGGAGGATCTTCAGGTCAGGAGGCTCAAAAAGACAATTGAACAGGCATCAAGATCTCAGTTTTATGGAAAAAAGCTGAATGATTACGCTATTAGCCCGGAGAGCATTAAGGATATCTCGGACATAAGAAAGCTCCCTTTCACCACTAAAGATGACCTCAGGGCGCAATTCCCTTACGGGATGTTATGTGTCCCGAAGGAAGAAACCGTGAGATTGCACACATCTTCGGGAACCACCGGGCAGGCGACAGTTGTTTTCCATACGAGTAATGATCTCGATCAATGGGCAGAGCTGATCGCGCGCTGCATGTACATGGTAGGAGTTCGAAGGGAAGATGTGTTTCAGAACATGACGGGATACGGCCTTTTCACCGGGGGACTCGGTTTCCACTACGGAGCCGAGAAGCTGGGCGTGTTAACCATTCCGGCAGGTGCCGGAAACAGCAAGAGACAGATTCAGTTAATGCGCCAATTCGGCACCACGGTTCTGCATATTATTCCGAGCTACGCGCTTCGACTTATGAATATTTTAACCGACGTCGGCCTTGACCCACGCCGTGATTTGCATTTGAAGATTGCGTTCCTGGGAGCCGAACCCTACACGGAGGAAATCAGGCAAAGGGTCGAGAATTTCTACGGGATGAAATGTTATAATTCCTATGGCCTCTCCGAGATGA
>JALXAI010000374.1 GCA_026992215.1 Desulfobacterales bacterium
ATATTCCTGAGCGTATCCTCAAAGTCTTCGTCTTCCATGGCTCTTCGCTGAAGGTCATAAAGCGTGGGAAACTCTTCTTTGGGGACCAGAAATTCGTCGGGAAATGCCAGCAATGATGTATCTTCCTGTGACATACTGAGGTCCAGCTCTGAAATTGCCTTGTCGTTATCAGATAGCTCCGGGGAGATTACTCCGTGAAAGCGATCGGGGATCTCCAGGGAGTAGAGGGTTTTCAGCTTTATTCTTTCCCCGCCTTCTGCAACTCCAAGCGTCTTCTCCAGATCGATGATCTCTTCCCTGATTACGAATTTCAGGGTATATGCACCGATATAGATAACATCCTCGTTTTGAAGTGTCGCCTCGTCGATTTTTCTCTTTCTCAAAAAAGTACCGTTCTGACTCCCCACGTCTCGTATAAGGTAAGTGCCATCCTTTTTTACAATCACAGCGTGTTTTCTGGAAACGGTACGATGGGTCAATACAATATCGTTCATTCGTGACCGTCCTATGTTGACGGGAAACTTTTCGAGAACCACGGTCTCGCTTTTACCATCCGGTGAGAATATTTCCAGTTGTACCATTTTTGTCTAACCCTATAGCATCAACGTTTGATTCAAAAAGATCCATTTGTCCTCTTCATTTTGCAATAAGTAGGCCATCGAAAAATGATGTTAAACCATCGATATTTCTGAACAGTTCAGTGACACAGGGGAATGCTATAACCGGATGAACGTTTCGTAGCCTGACGATGAGCACACTCTGACTGATACTAATATCACATATGGTATTAAAAGCAAAATTTATTTACCTGATAAAAAATCTTCTGAAAATCCAAAGCATGGAAAGCTTTTCCTATACTTCTCGGATTAAACGCAAAACAGTGTAGGATTTCCATACAGGCGGTGTAAAATAAAACGTATCCTGCATCCCATTTTGTTTATGGAAATCGTGCGGGAAACACTGCAAGGGCTTGGATACCGCTGTCATAAGAATAGTGACCACAAAATGTCTAAGGCAGCAAAGCCACAACCAAAATTTGGGAATACGACCCTTCGACCCTTCGACAGGCTCAGGGCACCGCAGGCTCAGGGCACCGCAGGCTCAGGGCACCGCTGACCTCTTCTCAACCCTCTAAACCACTTCAGCTTTCTCAACCCTCTCAACCGGGAAATACTCGAGAAAAATCCACCGTCTGCTCTTCCCCCCTCAATCTAACTGCAACGGATGTTTCACCGGATAAATTTCTTCGGTACAAGTGTTACCCGGGGTACTTTCCCTGCTGGGTGTTCATCCACGAGAAGCACGCAATTGTAGGTTTGTTCCAGTTTCTCAAAAGTTAGAACCACTTCCGGGTTACCGGTGCTTACCGACTGTCCTTCTTTTATCAGGAGCAGTCTGTCGGCATACATAGCTGCGAGGTTCAGATCGTGAGACACCATTACAACGGTTAGTTTGCGTTCTTTCTTGAGACTTTCCATCAGGTCCATTACGTTTAGCTGGTGAGAGAGGTCAAGAGCAGATGTGGGTTCGTCAAGCAGGACTATACTGGGCTGCTGGCAGAGAGCCCTTGCAATCGCAACTCTTTGTTTCTCACCGCTGCTCAGTTCGGACAATTTTCTGTCTTTTAAATGATAAACACCTGTAAATTGCATTGCGTCGACGGCCGCTTCGAAGTCGACGTCTTTTTCGAATTCCAGTATGCCCAGATGAGGCGTTCTGCCCATAAGAACTATTTCAAATACGGTAAACGGACAATCTGCAAGGGGTTCCTGGGGGACCACGGCCAAGATGCGGGCCAGTTCTCTGCGAGAATATAATGCAAGGGGTTTTCCCAGTATCGATATTTTTCCTTTCTTTATACGCAGCACTCCCGCAAGTGCTTTTAACAGCGTGGTTTTACCTGACCCGTTGGGGCCGATAATAATAAAAAATTCCCCGCGCTGAACCTCGAAGGAGAGTCCCCTTATGATGTGCTGTTCCTTCCCGTAAAAGACCTCTATATCTTCAACCTGTATAACTTCATTCATGATTTTGAACTCTTTAGCAGGAAAATAAAAAGGGGTGCCCCGATCATTGCAGTTATCACACCCACCGGCATTTCTCCCTGGGAAGGAAGGACTCTTGCCAGAACGTCACACAGCACCATGTATCCTGCACCTCCAAAGATGGAAGCCGGAATAAGCAGCCGATGGTCAGCCCCGATTATCAGCCTGAGGAGATGTGGAATCACCAGCCCCACGAATCCGACAAGGCCTGACTGGCACACCACAGCACTTACCATCAATGAAACCAGAACGACCAAAACCAGATATACCAATCGTGTGTTAACTCCCAGATTCTCCGCTGTTTCTCTTCCCATCACAATGAGGTTGAGTGGACGAGCGAGGGAATAGATGGTAACAAAGCAGGGAAGTAGAAACAAAAGCAGCATGAAAACTTTTTCCGGAGATGACAGGGAAAGGTCGCCCATGAGCCAGAACATTATACTGTGCAATCTGGCGTCCAGGGTTAGAGAAACCAGGAAGATGATGATGGAAGAGCAAAAAGCGTTTACCATGACACCGGCCAGTAGCAGCGAGTCTTCCCTTGAATTTTTCCCGGACGAGATGAGGATCACGATAAACAGCGTCAACATGCTCCCAATAAACGAAAGCAGGCTAACTCCGGGGAAATTGGACAGGCCGAGCAGTATCCCGGTAATGGCTCCCACAGCGGCTCCACCTGATATTCCAAGTATATACGGTTCTGCCAGCGGGTTTCTCAAAAGTGCCTGAAACGTTAGCCCGCCCAGGGAAAGAGTACTTCCAACCAGCGCGGCAAGGGTTACCCTGGGGAAGCGTATTTTCCAGATAATTGTACTGGCGAGAGAGTTGCCCCGGGTAAGAGATCCAAGTACGTCCAGGATTTCCCTCCAGTTTCTGGTCGTTGAACCGACGGAGATTCCCAGGAGCATAGTGAGAAAGAGGAACACAGAAGACAGCAACACCACAAGAATCGTGTGCTTGAACATATCCCTGTCGCTGGTGTTCACTTAAGGTCTCCAACAAGTTCAGGGTGGATAATTTTCAACAGGATCTCGAGGCCCTTAACAAGCCTGGGGGTCGGGCGGTCGAAAAGATTCGAGTCAACCAGGTATATCCTGTGGTTACGGCAGGCCGGTATTTGCGGCCATTTTTCCCAGTTTCTCTTCGCCATTTCAAACAATCTTTCCCCTCCCCTGGCCATGGATGTAATTACAATTATATCCGGCTTGAGCTTAAGAACTTGCTCGATGTTGTACCTGGGGTAACGCTCCGGCCCCGCCGTAACGTTGATACCTCCCGCGATAGTTATCAGTTCGTTTATGAAGGTATTTGTACCCACGGAAACTATCGGGGAAATCCCTATTTGGAAAAAAACCCGGGGCCGGCTCCCGGCATGGGATACTACCCCTTTTATCTCCTCGACTTTTTTCTTCATGGATCTTGCAAGTTTGAGGGCCTTGTCTCGGGCGTTGAGAAGAGACCCGATCTCTACGACAGTATTTCTGACTGCATCGAGGTTCCTCGGGTCTACAACGTACACCGGAATTGAAAGCTTCTCCAGGCTATAAACCACATGACGCGGGTTGCCATCCTTTATTGCTATGCACAGATCCGGATTCAACGCCACTATCCTCTCGATGTCAAGGTGGATGTATGACCCCACCTTCGGTAAAAGGCTCGCCCCTGCCGGGTAGTCGCTAAATTGTGTGACTCCTTTAAGCCGCCTTTCTTCCCCGAGATCGAAAATGATTTCAGTAATACTAGGCGCCAGCGCAACGACCCTTCTGGGATCTACGGGTACTTTCACGGCTCGACCAAGTTGATCTGTGACCGTGCGGGTTTCAGTGGTATAAGCCCTGGCCTGCGAACCCGAGAAGCACAGGATCAGAAGAAGTAACAAAAACTTAATTGTTTTTGCCAGATTAGCGTGGTGCGTGTTATTATTCAGCATAAATATTGTTTTCGTGACGCGCAATATTCCGGGACTTTTTACTGCAGAAGGTTCGAAATGAGCCGTACCGGGCGATTCCCCGGAACGCGCATTCTCACCCCGAACGCAATAAATACTCTAGTATCAAAAGAAATAAAGAGCAAGGGCAGAGTTTCGCATTCTTCTACCACTCACTTCATGGAAATGGGGATTGATTATTAAGGTACAAAAAGGTAGTCTATCGGTACCTCCCAAATTAGTGAACCAGCAGAAGGAGCAAAAATGACACAGAGGAAAATCAGAATTCTCATGGCAAAGCTTGGAGACGGATTCGAAACTGCGATGATGAAACTTGCCAGTGCATTCAGTGAAGCCGGATTTGAGGTGATTTACACGGATCTTCAGGAGCCTGAGGCGATAGTTTCCGCTGCCTTGCAGGAATCGGTGGATCATATCGGGATAACCACGTTACCGGGAGCGGATATTCAAGTATTTCCCAGGATATTCGAATTGCTGAGGAAAGAAAATGTGCCTGATATAAAGGTAACCGCGGGCGGATTTCTGGATGAACAGGATATTCCAAGAATAAAAGAAATGGGAGTCGTCGAGTTCTTTCCCAGGGGAACAACTTACGCTGAACTTATTCGGTGGGCGAAAGAAAATATCAGGCACCTGGATTAAGTTGAACGTTTAAAGAATCTTTCGATCGGGTGACCAGTATGGGACATCACAGAATACTTGGTAAAACAATCGATTTCATTACCGGAGAGGAAATAACAGATACCGACGATGAAAGAATACGTCAAAAGATTGCCCGTCATTTGGTAGAAAAGCTTGGATACGAAAAGGAAGATATCGAGGTAAAGCCCACCGCCGAGCTTGTATGTGGCAATGAAAAAGCCACTGCGATGATAGATTTCATAGTAAAGATTGGTAAGCGCAGGGCAATGCTGATAAAGTACGGACCGGGCTCCATCGTTTCAAGAGAAAGAGTTGTACTTGCTGCGGCGAGGGTGATGGATGAAAACGTTATCCCGATTGCCGTGATAACCAACGGATCGGATGCCGAGCTCCTCGACGTTGAAACAGGGGAAATAATAGGCAAAGGGCTCGAATCAATTCCTACCAAAACCAGGCTTTCCGAACTTATCGAGAAACGGGAGCCGAGAAAGCTTCCAGAAGACAGAAGGGAAATAGAGCGAAGGTTTCTCTTTGTTTATGAGGCAATCGAACATATGAATGAGTGCGATGATGAATTCTGCATAACAAGACTTGAATAAATTGGTCGTTGATGGTACGGAAGAGCATTGGAAAGTTGGCAGACGCTGATAAGGGGGAATAATTATGACCAGTAACGTTGTTCCGGAGGGAGATGCGATCAAAAAGGCCATCAGGTGGGTGTCAGACAACCTGGAAGAAGACCCCGGGGCAAATATCCCGGAACTCGTAAACGAAGCAATAAACAGGTTTGATCTTTCACCGAAGGATGCCGAGTTCTTGCTCAGATTCTACAAGAATCGAGCATGTGCATGCAGGTCATGATGGGTATTACCGTACTTGCCTTGTTTATTATCTCTTCAGACGACCGCTCAACCTGTAAATGAAAGCCAGAATTTCGGCAACAGCCCTGTAGAGTTCGGGAGGAATTTCCTGGTCTATGTCCAGGGCATAAAGGGTTTCAACCAGTTCATTGTCCTGTTTTATGGGGATGCCGTGCTGTCTGGCCAGTTTTAATATCCTGTCTGCAACATGCCCAGCGCCCTTCGCCCTTACACGGGGTGCCGCGTCTTTCGAAGGGTCATACTGCAGCCCCACAACTTTTTTTCGTTTTTCCCCGTCCATAACCATGCCCTTCAGGCCACCACGTCCATTCGTGGTGCCCTTGTGTTCAACAATTCGATTGCCACGGCTTCTTTGATGTCTAAGGTTTCCGCCTCGTAAGCTGCCGAAAGCGAGCCAAGCCTGAATCCTTCTTTTTGCAAACGTTCACCAAGTTCGTCCAGATTATCAGAAATGAGCTTTACCACGGCAGAAGTATCCCCTTTGATTGACACGCTAAGTATGTCGTGATCAAGTTTTACCCGCATTTTTAACGTCCCGAGAAGATCAGTGTGCAGACAAACAAGGGCACTAAAAACACTTTTTTTGTTCCTCCCGGCGTGTTTGTTTTCCTCGTCCCCGGATATAATAATGTCCGCCCGGCCTTTTCCGTTCTCAGCGGGGAACGACAACGGTAAAATAAATTGCTTATCACTGGCAATGATGTTGTTTATTTCGCGAGCCAATACCCTGATATCGTTTAATTGTACCCGGGAGAGATCCCTGGTGGGAGTGGAATTGCTCTCACGAGGTGCCACTTCACCGGCTATGTCTTTGATGATTTCGAGCCACGTTTCCGCTTTCTCAAGTGAAGCACCATGTTTCAATGGGACGGAATTTTCCCGCATCATGGTACCTGCAGGCTTATCGCTCTGTGCAGGGGAAGGCTCCGTGCTACCGGAATCTTCCGGAAACAAGAATTCATCGATGCCAGCGTATTTCTCGATATAACCGGCAAGGTTGCTAAGTCTGGGTGGCGGTTGGTTGGATGCAACTTCGAGAATGATCTTTGGATAGAGGGATACGACCTTTAATTTAACGGTTGTTTCATTGAAGTTTGAGTCTGAAATAATTCCCTCCAGAATTTCGTTACCTACCCTGATTTTTACATCATTTCCCTTTTTAGTTACAAGTGTCGCGTCCACGGTATCCGTGATCTTTTCGAACAGTCCTCGCGTCAATTCAGGATTCGCACCATCTTTAACCGTAATCACCGGAGGGAACAGATCACCCCTTACTTCACCCCCACCCAGCTCGCTTACGATTTCCATTGTAGGCTTGGGACTCAGGGATATGACCTTTAGATTCAGAATGCTCCCCGTCTTTAGAAGAATGTTACTTTTTACGTATATGTTCTGCCCCTTGATGTTAAGGATAAACCTGTTGCGGGACAGGGAGGTAACCACGTGAGCCTTTACTGTCTGGCCAACGGAGAGTCCCCTGGCTGTCCTCGAGGAACTTAGTGTCTGCAGAGTCTCCGTTGAAGGAAAAACAAGATTTTTAATCATTCTCAGCTAGGTTTTGAGGCCGTGTTAATTTCGGGAGTCGAATGAGACTTTCCCTGGGAATAGAGCTTGGCAATAAGCTCAACCTCCCCTTTCGGCTTCTTATATCTCGAACATATTTCATCTATTGAGAGTCCCTGGTCCAGCTTTTCAAGGATCTTTTTTGTAGTATTGCCCGCAAAGGACATTTCCCGGCCCGGATTAACATCAAGGAGTTCATAGTTACTGTTTTGTTCCAGCCTTGCCAAAACCCTGGTGGCCCTACTAATCTTTTTGTCGAGTTCTCCAACCAGTTTTTCGATAATTATTTTTCTTTCGGCAAGGGCTGTTTCAAACTGCTTGTTAATCTCTCCCGTGTGTTCAATTGTTTTCTCCAGCTGGCTCAGGACCTCATCGGAAATCGCACCGGAGTTTCCGTCTTTCTTCCTGATCAGGTAAATCAAGAGCAACAGCAATACTCCGTCCATAACAATATGGGCTATCTGATATGCATCTGCGACGCTAAACATGTTTCAAAGACTCCGATCCGGCACAACCGGCAAAAGCTAAAAATGATCGATTTATGCGATGACATCAATGGATGTGCCTTTTTTCTTACTTAAGATTGTGGCCTTCTTCCTCTTGTTCTTTCCCTTTTTTCGCTTTTTTTTCTCTTCGTTTTTTTTCCCTTCGTGAGAGACGGGAATGAGGCTGAACATGTCCACTCCCCTAACTTTCAACGATCCATTGTATTTTTCAGTCATGGCACCCCCCGTGGTATTACCCGGTGAGCGTTTCACAGGAACTCTACATCATCAACCTCCTTAAGACGAACTGGCAGTTTACCGGGCCATTTTAAGAATATTTTATGTAATTCTCGCAGGAGTATAAGATCCCACTTTGATATCCTTTCTTTGTAAAATTTTAGCCGGATAGCCCTGTCGTACAAGTAGTCCTTGAACATGCGGTACGATCTCGATTTTTCCTTTCCTTTCGGTATCTCCAGGGTGAGTTTGATTTTTATAAGCACGGGCTTCTTTGCTTTGTCGTAAAAGAGAACGAAGCTTTCCGTACGCTCGGTGAAAACAATTGGTTTGCTCCTGCGACGTTTAGCCGTCTTCCCGGCATTTTTTACACGTTTGGCACTTTGAATTTCAGTTTTTTGAGTTTCTTTGCCTCCCGAGCCGTAAAAAAGAAAACCTCCTATTATCAAGACTACGAGCATCAGGCTTCCCGAGATGTAAACAAGGCTACGTTTACTACGGAACAACGACTTCCCCGGTAAATCCGCCTGCTCGGTTTCATCATCTGCTTCAAGGAATTCATCCTCGGAAACTTCCTGCTCCGAGGACAAGGTGTCTTCTGCTTCTTCCCGGCTAGCCGCATCTATTCGGGCTTCTTCGGGTTCTTCGCTCAAATCCAGGGGATCTTCAGAATCGTCCTCGGGACCTTCCGCTTCTTCATTCGCGGGTTCTCCGGCTTCTTCGGGTTCTTTGAGGCTTTCTTTCTCGTCACCGGATCCTGATAGAGCTTCCTGCTCCTCCGTATCTTCCTCACCCGGAATTACCAGTTCCTCGATGATGGGGTCGCCCTCGTCCTCCGGCACCTCACTTCCCTCAACCTCACCTTTTTCGGCGTCCTCGCCTGGTTCCGCCAGTCCGTCGCCTTCCCGGTCCGCCGGGGGATCAGCCGGCTGATCAGAGGACTGGTCAGGGTCAGTGAACACTTCTGCTTTCTCGTCGACTGCTGCTTCCCCGCTTTCGGCCGATGCAGGTTCTTGCCGGGGCTCCTCGCCGACTTCGTCTGTCTTCCTGTCTTTTTCTTCAGTCATATGCCAGGGTCTCTGCTGTTATCAGGAAAATATTTTTTCGATCTTCTCCGACAGAGTCTGGGCTGTAAACGGCTTCACAATGTAGTTGCTTACTTTCGCCTTAACCGCCTCGATTATGTTTTCTTTCTGCGCTTCCGCCGTGACCATCAGGAAAGGGATATCCTTGTATTCTTCAGAAGCCCTTACTTTTTTCAGGAACTCAAGCCCGGTCATCTTGGGCATGTTCCAGTCCGAGATGATAAGGTCTACCTTGTTTGATTTGAGCACCTCGAGGGCGGTGGTGCCGTCATCTGCTTCAAGAATATTCTTGAAGCCCAGTTCTTTCAGGATGTTCTTGTTTATCCTCCTCATCGTAGAGAAGTCGTCTACCACCAGTACTGTCATATTTTTGTCATATCCCATATCCAAAACTCCTGCCGTTGATTTGTTTACCTGATTATATCAATTGTTTTTCTCCAGAGCGTTTCTCAGAAAAAGCATGGCCCTGCTGTGAATCTGAGACACTCTTGATTCTGACACACCAAGTAGTACGCCTATTTCCTTCATGGTCAATTGTTCATAATAGTACAGGCTTACTACCAGCCTTTCCTTTTCCGGAAGTTTTTTTATTGCTTCAGCCAGCTGCTTCTCCAGCTCCTTTCTCTGCAACTGTTCCAGGGGATCGGTGTTATCGGCGGTCGGAACATATGCAGACCTTAAGTTTGACTCTTCTTCTCCACGTTCGAAGTCCACGTATTCCAGAGGCAAAATATTTACGGCCTTGGTATTATCCAGAAGCTTATGAAACTCTTCCAGGTTCATGCCCAATTTTTGTGCCATTTCTTCATCTGTTGGAGGCCTTTTAAGGCTCTTTTCCAGCTGGCTGTATGCATCGGCAACTTCCTGGGCCTTCTGCCTCGTTGACCGCGGCACGGGGTCCATATTTCTGAGTTCATCCATCATAGCTCCCCGAACCCTGATTTCCATGTATGTCCTGAATTTTACGTCCCTGGACGGATCAAACTTGTCCAGTGCATCAATAAAACCCATCATTCCCGCGCTGATCAGGTCATCTACTGTTACGTGTTTCGGCAGTCGGGCCGCAAGGCGATGAGCCATATATTTCACCACGCCTCCATATTTTTTGATCAGGTCTTCCTTTTCCTCTTCTTTCAGTCCTCCGCCGAAGTGGAACGAACCCTCGTCAAACGGCAGATTTAGCGCCGTTTTTGGACTACCCATAATCTCCTCTTGTGACAAAACGTGAGCTTACCCCAGGCTAAATAACCGATGTCTGAAAAACCTGATATTACCGTCACTGTTTCCTGGTTTAATGGCTTGCAAACGCTTTGCCAAAGTCGGAAATACCTGACTTGCCGGGCTGTCTGGATACAGGTGCAGCACCGCCTGCTGTTTCATTACAGCCCTGGGAAGATTATGGTCTTTTGGCACATAACCAAGGTAGTCGAGGGATAACCCGTCGAGGAAGTTATCTGCTACCTTGCTGATTTGATTATATATGTTGAGTGCTTCCTTGTCGTCCTTCACCAGATTCACAAGTATCTTAAAGTGCTTCTCACCGTACCTCGTATGAAGCACCTTTATCATGGCGTAAGCATCGGTTAACGACGTGGGCTCGGGAGTAATAACAACGATCTTGTCCTGCGCGGCAAGGTTAAAATAAATGACATTGTCAGAAATTCCAGCCCCTGTGTCAATAAGTAGTACATCGATGTTTTCTTCGAGCGTTTCCAGCATTTCCATGAGGAATAGCTTTTGTTCGTCTCGCAATTCGGCAAGTTCTTGCACCCCGGAACTGGCCGGCATTATCTTTATGTTTCCGGGGCCGTCCAGAAGAATATCATTTATGGTTCTCGTCCCCTCAAAAACATGGTGAATGTTATACTTGGGCGTCAGCCCCAGAAGTACGTCTATGTTTGCAAGCCCCAGATCACCGTCAATGATGAGGACATTTTTCCCCATCTGGTCAAAGGCCAGTGCCAGATTTATCACGATATTGCTTTTGCCCACTCCGCCCTTTCCGCTGGTGATCGCAAAAACTCTCAACGAAGCCCCAGGAGTAGTTGCGTAACCTGTAGTTTCCTGCGAGCTTTTCTGCGTGGTGTCAGAATATGAAGTTCTATTTCTTAAGCCGTATGCCTGATCCATTCCGGAACTCCTCATCAAGTTAAACCTTTTAATAACAAGCGGCTCAATTTCTTTTCGTCAGCCTTTTCAATATCTTCGGGCACCCTCTGCCCCGTTCCCAGGTAGCTTACGGGTTTTCGGAACCGCAGCATCTGATTAACAATATTCCCATAAGTGGAAGTTTCGTCTACCTTGGTAAAGACAAAACTGTAAATCGGCATTTGTTTGAACGTCTCTATCACTGCAGAAAGATCCGTGTCTTTTGCGTTTGCCGGCAGCACGAGGAGATGTCTAACCTGTGGGAACGCCTCGAATATCTCTAACATTTCGTGAACGTGTTCCTTCACAAGAAAATTCTTTCCTATGGTATCCAGAAGTATGTAATCGCTCCCCATTTCGGTAAGCTCCAGTACGGCTTCTGCCATTTCCTGAATACTCGATGCGACCCTTAGCGGCACATCAAGTATATTCGCGTATATCTTGAGTTGTTCTATGGCACCGATCCTGTACGTATCCAGGGAAATAAGCGACACACGCCGGTTTTTGTCCAGCTTGAGATGAGTGGCCAGCTTGGCCAGCGTGGTGGTCTTTCCGGCACCGGTAGGACCAACAAAAGAATAAAACTGCGTTTTTCCCTGACCGTTTTGTCGAAAGGGATCGACAATGTTTATCCTTTTCCCGAGTGCCTTTGCAAACCGGTTTTTTATTGATTCCTCATTGTTGACTTCACCGCTTTTCCCGGTGTCCCGGGTAATGGCTTGAACGAGCTCCCATGCAAACACTTCTTTAAGACCCTGAACAACCAGGCTAGTATAAAGATTGCAAAGCTCCTTCTCTGGGCCAATCTGGTACAGGAACCGCTTGGAAGCAAACATCAAGGAAAGAGTATCCCTGATTTCCTGTAGCTGTCTATCGAGCAATTTGTAATCAGTGGACGATCTATCATCCCTTTTCTTGAAGTCATCACGTGTATCAAACTCGATAGCCGCAACAATTTCCACGAGATCCTCTCCCGTTTTCCCCCTGAGCTGGTGGGTGGAAAGAATCACGGCGTCCGGCCCCAACTCCTTTTTTACCTTCTTGAGGCCTTCAGGGATATTTCTGGCTTTAAATCTCTTAATGTGCATCGTTTATTCTCACTACTCCCAGTGCTTTTATCTGTGTATGATTGCTAAGTTCAGCATGAGAAATAACTTTTGCTTCCGGCATAAAACGTTCCAGAAGCTTTCTCAGATGACGTCTGATCAGGGGTGAACAAAGAATAACCGGTGGAAGATTCATGTTAACAAGCTTTGTTATTTCCTCGTTAATAGCAGAGAGAATTTTCTGTATAAGCTCGGGCTCCAGTACCAGGTACGAGCCATGTTCGGATTTTTGAATACCCTGGGCTATCCTGTTTTCCAGGTCGGGGTCAAGGGTGATCACATTTATGGTTCCGTTTGCGTCTTCCAGAGGCTTGGTGATGCTCCTGCTCAGTCGTTGACGAACGTATTCCGTCAGAACTTCAGGATCCTTGGTAACCTGGGCATAATCTGCTATGGCTTCTGCAATGGTTAAAAGATCCCTTATGGGAACGTTCTCCCTGAGCAGGTTCTGGAGAACCTTCTGGACAGTTCCGAGGGTTGTCGCCTCGTTAAGCTCTTCCACCACTTTCGGGCTCGTGGTCGCAAGGTGATCCAGCATGTGCTGAACGTCCTGCCTGGTGAGAAGCTCATCGGCATGTTGCTTTAAAAGCTCGGTTATGTGAGTGGTTATCACCGCGGAGGAATCTACCACGCTGTATCCGGCGTTAAGAGCTTCTTCTTTCTTGCTTTCCTCGATCCACACGGCCGGCAAGTTAAAAGTGGGCTCCCTAGTGGGAATTCCCTTCACTTCTTCGAGGGCATCACCCGGATTTATGGCCAGCAAGTAGCCCAGCATTATTCTTCCCCTTCCTATCTCTGTTCCCTTAAGAAGGATCCGGTACTCTGACTGATCGAGCTTCAGGTTGTCGCGGATATGGATCGGAGGGATGACAAAACCCATTTCCTGCGCCAGCTGTTGTCGAACCATTCTTATCCTGTGCAGGAGATCCCCGTTTTGTGCTTCGTCAACCAGGGGAATAAGTCCGAATCCCACTTCCAGTTCCACCATGTCAAGAGACGGAAGCAGCGAGTACCTGTCCGTTGTTGTTTCCTCAGCTGCGGTTTCCTCGGTTTCCGTTTCAATTTCAGCCGCCGCTTCTTTGCTCCTGGCTTTTTCCATTACGTATCCGAGCGTTGCCAGGAGAGCCGCAAGAAGAAAGAACGGTACAAAAGGGAACCCGGGAATGAGTGAAAACCCGAAAATTATCACCGCTCCCACCATCAGCAACTTGGGCTCAAAAGAAAACTGCCTGGCAAATTCTTTCCCCATCGTGGCTCCCGACGCAGCCCTGCTCATAACAACGCCCGCCGACGTGGAAATGATCAGCGCAGGAATTTGAGATACCAGACCGTCACCAACGGTTAAAAGCGTATAATTCTGCAGGGCCGTGTGGATATCCATGTGGTTCTGCAGGACCCCTATTAAAAGTCCGCCGAAGATATTCACCAGGGTAATCAATATACCGGCAATGGCGTCGCCGCGCACAAATTTGCTCGCACCATCCATGGTTCCGTAAAAGTCCGCTTCCCTCGCTATCTCCTCACGCCTTCTTCTGGCTTCCTCTTCCCCTATAAGCCCAGCGTTCAGGTCCGCATCTATGCTCATCTGTTTACCGGGCATGCTGTCCAGGGTAAATCTCGCGGCAACTTCTGCTATTCTCTCCGTTCCCTTTGTAATGACAACAAAGTTAACGATAACCAGTATTACGAACACTACCATCCCTACAAGGTAGTTGCCTCCCACCACAAATTGCCCGAACGCCCTGATTACCTTACCGGCCGCCATGGCTCCTTCGTGTCCGTGAAGTAATATAAGCCTGGTAGTAGCCACGTTGAGCGACAGGCGGAAAAGGGTGGACACCAGGAGAATGGTTGGAAAAAGATAAAAGTCGAGCGGCTGCAGGGTGTAGATCGCGGTGAGCATTATGATTATGCTCAGGGTTATGTTCAGCGCGAGCAACAGATCCATTATGGTGCGCGGAAGAGGGATTACCATTATCAGCAGGAGCCCCAGGACTCCTACCGCCATGAAGGTGTCACTGTCTACTGCCAGTCTGAATCTTTCCCAGTTTGTTTTCGGTTCTATGCTTGCTGCCGGTGCTTTCAATTTAAACCTCTTGCCCTATTTTAGAAGGTCTTGTTTTTCAGCTTATAAACGTACGCAAGTATCCTGGCCACGGCCTGGTAAAGTTCCACAGGTATCGTGGCACCTATGTTAACGTCCTTGTAGAGAACCTGTGCCAGGGGTTTGTCTTCGACCACGGGGATTCCGTGGGCTTTTCCTATTTCCCTTATTTTCTCCGCAAGCCGTCTCATCCCCTTGGCCACCACCTTCGGGGCTTCCATCTCGTTTTTCTCGTATTTAAGCGCCACGGCAATCCGAGTGGGGTTGGTGATAATCACGTCTGCCTCCGGCACCGCGGCCATCATTCTCTTGCGTGCGGCCGATATCTGTATAGACCTTATCCGCGCCTTTACCAGCGGGTTACCTTCAACCTGCTTGCGTTCTTCCTTAACTTCTTCTTTCGTCATCATCTGGTCTTTTTCAAACTGCCATTTCTGGTAATAGTAGTCGAGTATCGCCAGAACAAACATCACCCCGGCGGTCTTGTAGAAGATCTTGAAACAAATGGTGCATATATAGATAAGTATTGACCGCAGGTCGGTTTCAAAAAGTGGCAGAAGATGGCTTTCTTCGCTTCTGACCACCTTGTAAGCCACATAGGTAACAATTCCCAGTTTTGCCAGGGATTTGACAAGTTCCGCCAGGGACCTGAGTGAAAAAAACTGTTTAAAGCCCTTGATAGGGTTAAGCTTTGACATGTCAGGTTTCAGAGGAGTAAGCGTAAAGAGCCCTCTTACCTGAACGTAATTGGAAACTATCGCCGTGATAAAAACGGCAAATGCCACGGGGGCTATCATCGAGAAAGATATGGTTACCACCTTGATAAACAGCCGGTGATTCAGGGTGCCCGGATCAACGAACCCAGCCGAATCTCCCAGCACCAGGTGCAGTAACGCGGAGTTTTGCTGGTAGATGTAGCTCGCCGAGAAATAGAGGGCAAAAGTCCCCAGGAGGATAATGGCCACAGAGGGTATCTCCTTGCTCCTGGCCACCTGGCCTTTTTCCCTGAGTTCCCTTCTGCGCTTCGGAGTCGCTTTTTCTGTCTTGTTCTGACTACCAGGCATACCCTATTTCTCTTCTAATACGCGAATACCAGGTCAAAATATTTCTGGATGTTCAAAAGTATTTTGCCCATGTGTGGTCCGAGAACTTCAATGGTTAATCCGAGGAACAAAAATCCGAGTAATATCGTAAGCGGAAAACTTGATATCAGGATGTTTATCTGCGGTACTGTCTTGGCAATAATTCCCATTGCTACCTGCGTAAACAGCAGCACTGCTACCACGGGAGCTGATATCTGCAGGGCGATAACAAACATCTGGTACGAGAGATATCTTATCCCATTAAAGGTAACAGCATTTACAACAAATGATCCAGGAGGAAGAAGCCTGATGCTTTTTACAAGAGCGTTGATTACGATATAGTGAGCATTTAC
>JALXAI010000375.1 GCA_026992215.1 Desulfobacterales bacterium
GGTATAGGAAGGATAGGAAGAATCGTTGCCGAACGCGCCAAGGGTCTCAAAATGCAGGTGATTGCTTATGACCCCTACATATCCGCAGATCTTATAGAAAAGCTGGGAGTTGAACCGGTTGCCTTTGAAGAACTCCTTGAAAGATCTGACTATATCAGTGTTCATACTCCGCTGACGAACGAGACCAGGGATCTGATTGATGCCGGGGCCTTCAAAAAAATGAAAAAGGGGGTGATGGTGTTAAACTGTGCCAGAGGGGGGATAGTCAACGAGCAAGACTTGTACCATGCGATTAAGGATGGAATAGTGGCCAGGGCTGCCCTGGACGTATTTGTTACCGAGCCTCCAGTGGATAATCCGTTGCTTGAACTCGACGAGGTGATTGCCACCCCGCACCTGGGGGCTTCTACGGAAGAAGCCCAGGAAAACGTGGCAGTTGCGGTGGCGGAACAGATAGTGGACTACCTTGTCAGGGGAACCATTCGTAACGCGGTAAACGTTCCCGCGGTGGATGCGGAAACCCTTGCCAATCTCAGGCCCAATCTCATTCTTGCAGAAAAACTTGGTTCGTTGCTTACCCAGATTACCCGTGGAGCCGTCAAAGAAATATCAGTGGAATATATTGGAGAAACAGCAACTTATGATACTGACCCGATAACCGTATCCCTGATTAAAGGCGTGCTGACGCCCTTCATGGGGCACCAGGTTAATTTTGTCAATGCGCCTATTCTTGCAAAGGAGCGACAGATAAAAATCACGGAATCGAAGCGTATCGAAGCGGAAGATTTCACGAACCTCATCAGCGTGTACATGAAAACCTCGGAAAGCGAAAACCTGGTGGCCGGAACCATATTCGGGAAAAAAGATCCCCGTCTTGTCAGGATTAACGACTTCCGGATGGAAGCAGCCCTGGATGGTCACCTGCTCTTGATATTCAACATAGATACTCCCGGTACCATCGGGAGCATAGGAACGTGTCTCGGAAAACACAAAATCAACATCTCCATGATGGATGTCGGACAGGTCATAGAAAGGGGACAAAATATAATTCTCCTGCGCACCGATACCCCGGTCCCCGACGAGGTAAGGGATGAGCTTTTGTCGCTGGAAAATGTTAACGTCGTGCTCAAATTGGAACTTTAAGTTCCGGCTCTGACCGGATCTGTGTTGCCTTTGAATGCGGGCGATGAGGGTTGCACTGGTCAACGTTGATGATTAAAGTATTGACAGGAGATAAAAAACGGGTGGCAGTGCGGGAGGAATAGCCCATGGGAGAAGAAAGGACAGAAAAAGGATTTAAAGTCAAGGATAGAAGGATTTTCAGCCAGGATGGAGAGAAAAGGGTAGAGTTCGAAACCAAAAAGAAGGAGGAGGCATCCAGGGAAAAAACCAAACCCAAGGAAGATAAGGACACTAAAGGACATACCGGTGAACAACAGCAGGTTCCTTTGCCGGAAGTAAATTTTTCGACTTTTATTTTTTCGTTGAGTTCTTCAGCGCTGGCACATCTGGGAGAGATACCCGATCCGGTGACAGGGAAAAAAAGGGTGGATATGGCTCTGGCAAAGCAAACCATTGATATTCTGGGCATCCTGGAAGAAAAAACAAAAGGAAACCTTACGCCGGAAGAAGAATCTCTCTTGAAGTCAGTTCTCTATGATCTTCGCCTCAGGTTCGTCAAGAAGAAAGAAGCCAGCGGGACAAAGTAAAATATTTCTTGCAGCTGCTAATGGACAAGATACTAGAGTTGAGGGCCCCGGCAAAAATCAATCTGTGGCTCGAAGTCCTTCGAAAACGCTCCGACGGCTATCATGATCTTTCTACGTTGATGATCCCTCTCGATTGGGGAGATGACGTAGTGGTGGAAGCCGGCAAATCCGGCATAACGCTGGAATGTTCCGATAAAACCCTGGGAGCGGACGAAAGCAACCTCGCTTACAGGGCTGCCGACACGTTTTTCCGGGCACTGGAGAAAAAGCGCCGGGAACCCGGGATTGGAGTCAGGCTGAAACTCACCAAGAGGATACCAGTGGGGGCCGGTCTGGGGGGAGGAAGCAGTGATGCGGCTGCGGTGATAAAAGGGTTAAATTTGCTCCTTGGTAAACCATTTCCCCGAAAGGAGTTAATGAAGATGGCGCTCTCCATAGGAGCAGACGTGCCATTTTTCATCGAAGCTCGTCCTGCCCTGGCAACAGGTGTTGGAGAGAAGTTGCGTTTCCTGAAAACCGGGGGTGATGAGCCTGAAATTCCGCCCTTGTGGTTTGTGATTGTCAAACCGGATTTTGAGATATCCACCGGCGAGGCGTATGCCAGAATTAAGTTGACAAAGAAAATGGATAGAATTAGTATCTCATGTTTACGACAAATTCGGACAGATCTGCCCAGGGTTATCAGGAACGATCTGGAAAGTGTCGTATTGAGGTTTCACCCTGAAATAAGTGAAATCAAGAGAAGACTGGTTGAGGAAGGAGCGCTTGCCGCGCTTATGACCGGCAGCGGATCCGCCGTATTCGGAGTTTTCGATAATCCTGGCGAAGCCTGCAGGGTGAAAGAAAAGCTTTCCTGGCGATGGCCAGGCTATTTTCTGATTGTTGCCAGGGGTGCGTACTGAAAGGCAGAATCTAAAGTACCACGCCTGTCATTTGGCCGACACCCTGTTTGCTTTGAGCAAAAATTGTGGTAAAATAGGTTTGCGATATAATATCAGGTAAAAGGTTATTGCTGGGGTGTCGTCAAGCGGTAAGACACGGGTCTTTGGAACCCGCATTCGGAGGTTCGAATCCTCCCACCCCAGCCAATTTTTTCGGGATGTTAAGCGAGGTGCCCAGTGTTAGACGGGATTAAGTTATTTACGGGTAATGCAAATCCTGAACTCGCACAGGCAATATGTAAATATCTTGATATTAACCTGGGGAGAGCTACTGTCAAAACCTTCAGTGACGGCGAGATCATGGTGGAGATCGGTGAAAATGTCCGGGGAAAAGATATTTATGTCTTACAATCTGCCTGCCAGCCTGTAAATGACCATCTGATGGAACTCCTTATTATGATCGACGCCCTGAAGAGGGCATCTGCGGCGAGAATCAACGTTGTTTTTCCCTATTACTGCTATTCAAGGCAGGACAGGAAAGTGGCCCCGAGAGTTCCCATCAGCGCCAAGATGGTTGCGGATCTCATCTCTGTTGCCGGAGCTCACCGGGTGGTATCCCTGGATCTTCATGCCAACCAGATTCAGGGTTTTTTCGATATCCCCGTGGATAACATATTTGCGGCGCCCGTGATGCTTGACCACATGAAAGAAAGGTTCAAAAAGGATCTGGACGATGGTCGTTTTGTTATCGTATCGCCGGATGCTGGCGGGGTGGAAAGGGCAAGAGCCTTCGCCAAAAGGTTAGCATGCGGCCTGGCCATCGTTGTTAAAAGGGGTACCGAGGACTCAGATAAGAATGCGTGGGAATTAATCGGGAACGTCGAGGACATGAGCTGTATGATCCTGGATGACATGGTGGATACTGGGAAAACGCTCTTGAGGGCTGTAGATGCTCTTTGTAACGCGGGAGCTGCCAGGATCAACGCCTGTTGTACTCACGGGGTGCTTTCAGGTGATTCGGTGAGGAAAATAGAGGAATCACGGCTCGAATCTTTGATTATTACAGACAGTATTCCGCTAAGAGAGAAAAAAGAACAGACCTCAAAGATAACGGTCCTATCCGTGGCAGGACTTCTTGGTGAGACTATAAAACGGGTTTATCATCATGATTCTGTAAGTTCACTTTTTGTCTAGAAATGGAGATGGTGAGTAATGAGTGACATTAAATTGGAAGCAGTTGTTAGAGAGACGAGAGGCAAGGGAGCGGCCAGGAGTTTGAGAAGAAAGGGAATGGTGCCCGGGGTATTGTACGGGTTCAAAACCGATAACCTGGCTGTCGCTGTCCGTCAGAGTGATTTGTTGAAAATTCTGCATGATCCTAAGAAACGCCGGATGGTTGTGGAACTGGAAATTAAAGATAACGGTGCAACCAGCAAGAAGGTTATTATCAAGGACGTGCAGAACGACATTTTGAAACATTTGCCCATTCACGTCGATTTTTATGCTCTTGACGAGACAAAGAAAATGAGAGTTGAGGTGCCCGTTACGTTAACCGGGGAACCTGTAGGGGTGAAAAATGGGGGCATTCTCAGGCATCATTTGGACGAGATTGAGGTTAAATGCCTGCCTCATGACATCCCGGAAGAGGTAACCGTGGATATCAGCGACCTTGACATCGGAGACGCAATATTCTTAAAAGACCTCAAAGCCCAGGTAAAATACGAGTTTGTCGGAGATCCGAACCAGATTATAGTTTCTGTGGAACATCCTGCTGCAGAAGTCGAGGAAGTTTCTGTGGAAGTTGAAGAAGGGCTTGAAGAAGCAGGAGAAGAAGGAGCGGAAGAAGAGGAACAATCCGAGGAGTGAGAAAACCGTCGGAGACTTGCGACGGATCTGAAAGGCAGATCTGGAAAAATGATCACAGGGCGGCTCGAGGAGCCGCTTTTTTCATTCTGTAACAACTTTACCGCCGGAAACGACAGCAAATGAACGTGAAAGGAGTACCGGCTGCGGGAAGGGCTTCGATTTGAAAAGGAGTTCGTAGAATGCCCATAGATGCCTTTGTGGGGCTCGGGAACCCGGGGCTCGAATATATTGATACCAGGCACAACGTAGGCTTTCGTGTCATTGACCGGGTGTGCGCGATGTTCGGCGGGGACGTTAAGAGATCAAAATTTTCGGGACTGTGGGGAGAGGTAAGAAT
>JALXAI010000376.1 GCA_026992215.1 Desulfobacterales bacterium
TGTAGCCATCGGAACGGAGCCGGCCGAGGATTGGCTTAAGGATCTTTTATCCGGGGATAAGGGCATGAAACTGCCAGGATCCTCGATCTTTTTTGAAGACGGTGTTCCAGTTTTCTTTACAGGAGATCTCGGTTCGAGTCGAAAGAAGGTAACAGACGCCATTTTCTCCGGTAAAGAAAGTGCTGCAGCCTTCGATATTTACGTGGGTCATGGAAAAGATTCTATTCTGCCACTGCTGGAGAGCTGTCGTGTGGGAGGAAGTTCACCTGTTTCCATGGAAATCTACCTGAATGGAAAGCGACAAAACAGGAGCTCCCACGTTGTTTCATACGATGAAATCAACCCGGATTATTTTTCCCTTGTTCCCCGTATTCCGCAGCCAAGGTTACTCGGTGAAGAACGCGTGAACACATTTTCCGAGATAGATCTCAAGATCGCTGCCAGCATGGCCATGAAAGAAGCTGGCAGGTGCTTTAACTGCGGGATATGCAACCACTGCGACAACTGTTATCTCTTCTGCCCGGAGATTGCCGTGTTTCGTGACAGTACCGGGGAAGGACAGAGCAGGTCAATAAACTACGAGTACTGCAAGGGATGCGGTCTTTGTGTGGTCGAATGTCCCAGGAATGCGATGGTGCTCGAGGAGGAAAGCGCATGAAAACGGTAATGGAGGGTAGCCATGCGGTGGCTGAAGCCGTTAAACTTGCCAGGGTACAGGTGATCTCCGCGTACCCGATAACTCCTCAGACTCACATTGTAGAACGCCTCTCCGAGTACTGTTCGGATGGCACGCTCGATGCCAGGTTCCTGCGCGTCGAGAGCGAGCATTCGGCCATGGCGGCACTGATAGGAGCATCCAGCACCGGTGTTAGGACATTTACTGCTACTTCTTCCCAGGGGCTTGCCCTGATGCACGAACTCCTGCACTGGGCATCCGGCGCAAGGCTCCCTATAGTAATGGCAGAGGTCAACAGGGCGATGGCTCCGGGATGGAATATCTGGACGGATCAAACCGACAGCCTTTCCCAGAGGGACACCGGCTGGATCCAGATTTATTGCGAAGACGGTCAGGAAGCACTGGACAGGACGATCCAGGCTTTCAGGCTTGCCGAAGCGGTTAACCTACCCGTCATGGTAATCCTGGATGCCTTTTTCCTGTCTCACACGTACGAACCCGTGGATGTTCCCGACCAGGAGGACGTGGACACCTTCTTGCCTCCTTACGAACCCAGGTTTTTCCTGGATCCTGAAAATCCGTGTGCCTTCAACCAGCTGGCACCTCCCGATATTTACATGGAGATGCGCCTGAGTATTCAAAGGGCCATGGAAAAAGCGGTAACGGTTCTTGAAGGCGTGGAGAAGGATTATGGTCGCATGTTCGGTAGAAATTACAGGGCTGTAGAGCCCATAGAATGCGAGGACGCGGAAATTATAATGGTAACTTCGGGGACTGTCACGAGCACCTGCAGGGAGGTAATAAAGGAACTGCGCTCCCGCGGTCAGAAAGTCGGGTTGCTTAAGGTTTCGCTCTTCAGACCCTTTCCCGGCGCTGCCATCAGGGAAAATCTTGCGGGAGCAAAGAAGGTGGCGGTGGTGGATCGTAATTGTTCTTTCGGCTCGGGCGGTATTTTTGCCCGGGAAATCCAAGCGTCTCTCTGTAACGTGCCGGGTCATCCCCCGGTTTACAGCTATGTTGCCGGGCTTGGAGGACGGGATATCACACCGGAACTCCTTAAGGAAATTTACTGGCACACGAAAAAAGAAGATGTTCCCCCGCAGGACAGTCTCTGGGTGGGAGTCCGGGAGGTGGAAAATGGAATTATCCGGGTTTGATAGGGAATACATATATTCCGGGCATGTAGCCTGCCCCGGTTGCGGTGCCGCGATTGCCATGAGATTTGTGCTGAAGGCGCTTGGAGAAAAAGCTATCATGGTTATTCCGGCCTGCTGCTGGTCAATTATCGCAGGCCCCTACCCCATGTCCACCTTGAGAGTTCCGGTGCTTCACACGGCCTTCGAAACCGGTGGCTCCGTGGCAAGCGGGATCAGGGCGGCTCTGGACGTAAAAGGTGACAGGGAAACCACCGTGGTAACGTGGGCCGGGGACGGAGGCACCTTTGACATCGGATTCCAGGCTCTAAGCGGTGCCGTGGAACGAAACGAAGATTTCATATACATCTGTTACGACAACGAAGCGTACATGAACACGGGAATACAGAGAAGCTCCTCCACGCCCTACGGAGCGTGGACAACCACCACTCCCGGTAAGGACTGGAAAAAGATGAGGAAGAAAAACATAGTCGAAGCACTGGTCGCCCACAGGATTCGGTATGCGGCAACCGCAAGTATCGCTTTTCCCGAGGACCTTGTAAACAAGGTCAAAAAGGCAAAAAATATGAAGGGCTCGCGCTTTATCCATATCTTTTCCACCTGTCCCACAGGCTGGCGTGTTGCCTCGGAGATGAGCGTAAAAATAGCAAGGATGGCGGTTCAAACCAATATTTTCCCCCTATACGAAGTGGAAAACGGGGTGAAGTATACTATTAACTACAAGCCGAAGGGATATCTCGTCAAAGAATATTTCAAACTTCAGGGAAGATTCAGACACCTCACGGATAACGACCTGGATCAGATCCAGGAAATGGTTGAAGAAGACTGGGAACTTCTGCTCCGAAAAGCGGGTGTATTCCCCGGGGAATAATGAGGGAGAGGAAAAATGAAGGCGGGAATTATTTTTACCGGTTCCGGACCGATTTTAGTTCTGACTTCCTACAACTCGTTCACAGATCCCAAGCTGGTGGAAAAACTCGCTACCAAGGGAATAAACAAGTTCATTGCCTACGAGTTGCCCGTTGAGATCGTGAAAAAGAAATACGGTAACCATTTTACGGTTGTTCTTCGGGACCTGGATCGGGAAAACGACCTGAGGGTACTAGATTACAACGGTCACCACGTGTTTTATAATTTTTCGTTCGAAGAAATGGGTGATCCTGTTTGCTACGAATAGTAAACTTGAACAAATCACGGGTTTCCCGTGAGCGCAACTTCAGGGCGAACACCTGCGACAGGGCGTAAAGCCCGCCGCAAGAGCTTCTTCCCGGGATCGGAATTCCACCGAGCACCCGGAACAGTTGTAATACTTACAGCCGGGGCGATGAAACACTTTTGACCTTGCGTTGCCCCTGAAAATTACAGGAACCTCCTGTTGTGCTTTTGAGGCAAAATCTTTTAAGCTTGCCACCGAATAAGCGGATGCACCGTATCCGTATTTCTTGAAATGGCGGTACCGCCACGGTGCAATTGAGTTTTTATCCGCCCACAACCCCAATCTCAGTTCCCTCGCCTCTTCTTCCAGCTTTCGCCACCTCGAGCAAAAATCCCTGCGGCAGTAACGGGTGTAAACCCATGCAAAACCGTTTCGAAGCAACTCCTCGTTGAGCGACAGCTTTCCGACAAAGACCAGCGCAACGGTTCTGCCGTATCGGTCCCTGGCCACGGGTCTTACCTCGACTCTCTTTTTATACACAAGAGAAGAAGTAAATTGCTTGGCTCTCCTGCCAAAAGCTTGACGTTTTTCCGGGCAGTCGATTCCGAACAGGCGTATCTTTTCTCCACGACCATGGTGGAGAACGGTGATCGTGTCACCGTCTGCCACTCCCACCACTTTGCCCTTCCAGCCAAAACATGTTAGGGGAATTAAGAAAACCAAGACTATGCAGAAAAAGGCTGTCTTTAAACTTTTCATGGGTATACTCCTGCATACAGGCTTCGGATTATAGATGGTTTCCATGACCGGAGAACTTTTAGGCATAATTCATGCCAGCAGGATACGAAACTGCCAGGGTTGGGATACTTTTCAGGCATGTGACTCTTTTGCGCGACCCAATTTTCGTGGCGTACTTTGTCCGTTTTTAATCACCGAGAGCGGATTTGCAACCCTCCGGAGGCGGATTTACAATCCTCCGGAGGCGGACCTTCGGCCCTGAGTCGGGTTTTGAGTTTTAAGTGTTAAGACTTAGGTGAGAACAGCTTGCCGCCACAAGGCAGAGCTCATTTCCGCAATCGCCGTGGGCCGGTTGGGAAAATGAAAAAGTTTTTTTTGCGTACTTTGCTTGCCCTCTCAAATACCATTGGACTATTTGACCGGGGCGTCTTTGCGGTTTCAAAGCAAAGCAATGCCCTGAGCCTGCGGTGTCCTGAGCGTGTCGAAGGGTCGAAGGGCGCCGCCCTGAGCCTGCCGAAGGGTTGTATCCTCAATTTTGGTCGCGGTTTCGCTGCTTGTCCGGTTACAATCTAACTTGACTTGAGTTACCGGAAATGCTAGAAATAGTTATGGTCGGAGGGATGGCCGAGTGGTTTAAGGCGGCGGTCTTGAAAACCGTTGTCCCGTTAGCAGCGGGACCGTGGGTTCGAATCCTACTCCCTCCGCCAGAAGAGAATTTTTTATACTGTTTTCGGACGGAGAGATGGCCGAGTTGGCTGAAGGCGCTCGCCTGCTAAGCGAGTGTACGTGGAAACACGTACCGTGGGTTCGAATCCCACTCTCTCCGCCATTTTTTTCTCTGTCACGCGCACCTTCTTCAAACCGGCGAAAGGCACAGTATCGGGGATCTTTCGTTGGTTAAGCACACAGATGGGCCATTCGCGAAACTTTAACTATTCATGATGATTCACGTGGAGCACCGCCATGGAATGTCAGAAAGAGAAGAACCTTGAGAGATGCAATTGCACGTATGAGCCGTGCGAGAAGAAAGGAATATGCTGCGA
>JALXAI010000377.1 GCA_026992215.1 Desulfobacterales bacterium
ATAAAGAACCCGGTATGCAGGCATTGAAGATCAATTCCAGCGGCCATTGTTGCCGAAGTCTCCGAAAAGCGGATCTGTAACCATGAATTAGAAGCCCCCGAAGGAGTGATCACTCACCCTAGGGGGCATTTAGGTGGCATTTTGCAACGGAATGACATCATTTTAGAACCTCGAAAGTTGAGGTCAAACTTGCAGAAAGTCTCGGTTGATCCTTACGATCTTTCCCAAACTATATCATCCCGTACACAACATGGCAATGCGGTGAAAAACAGCTTATTTCTTTTTGGTTTTAAGGTATGTCTTTATCGATGCCTGCTTTCTCAGTGCTTCAACATGCTGCTGCACTTCCTTCTGGACCTTTTCCTGCTTGAGGTATTCTTCAAGTTGATCTTTCACGTCTTTAAAAGCAACGGTGGTGGCAGGTTTCCTGTCCACTAACTTGATAAGATGGTATCCGTATCTTGTTTCCACAATGTCGCTTACCTGTCCCGGTTTAAGGGAAAAGGCGGCTTGCTCGAAGGGTTGAACCATCTGTCCCTTTGTAAAATAACCAAGATCGCCTCCGTTTTTTCCGCTGGGACCTTCGGAATATTCCCTGGCCAGCTTTGAGAAGTCCTCTCCCTTTTTCAATTTCTTCCGGATATCCTCGATTTTCTTCCGCGCCTTTTCCTTCTCTTCCTTCGTGGCGTTTTGGCTGACCTTAATCAGTATATGTCGAGCTCTTATTTTCTCGGGTTGCTTAAAAAGATTCGGATGTTCGTCGTAGTACTTCTTGGCCTCGGCGTCGCTGATAACCGTTTTTTTCACGAATTCTCTGTCAACCAGTTTCTGGATAGCCAAACCCTCTTCGACCTGGGTTTTTAAGCTTTCCCTGGTAAGGTGCATCTTTTTTAGGGTGTCAGTGAAAGCCTGCTCGCTGGGAAATTTCTTCCTGAGTTCCGAAATCTGTTTTTCGACTTCAGCCTTGTCCACGGTGATCCCCTTGCGCTTGCTTTCCTGGTACAGCAATTCCCTGGCAATCAGGTTATCGAGGACATTTTTCTTTACCTCGTCCATCTGAGTGGCCGTGAGCTTGTGTCCGGCGGCATTGAAACGTTGTATGATCCTGTCCATTTCCCTGTCGAATTCAGCCCTGGTAATTACTGCACCGTTAACTTCTGCGACCCTGTCGATTCGGGGTTTTGTTTTTTTCGCCGCTCCCGGCGCCACCAGGGGCATCAGCAGCATTAATATCGAAACAATCAAAATCATGATACTCGATAGTCTAAACTTCATCCAGCACGCTCCTTTCTGTTAATAAAAAATGCCCCAGCAGGGGCTTACGTTCATTGTCGGTAATACGATTCATAGTGGTTCCCGGTATGGTTCTTCCGTGGTACCTGACATGTCTTGCCTGTAACAGTTCATATCACCTTTTTTTTTCAGGGGCAAATATTATTTTGAACGATGCCTGAAAGCATCTATTTGACAAAATGATGAAATTAGAGTTAGGATGTATGTTACGGATGTTACGAGCGGGGAAGGATGTATCGTTCCCCCTGGAACTCGGGGGCGTTGGGGCAATAGGTTCTTAGTGAGGACATAATGAAGCTTTTGAGAGTGCTTTCAGGGGCAAACGAAGGCAATGTATACATACTCGATAAAGAGGAAATAGTCATAGGAAGTTCGCAGGAGTGCGACATCTGTTTGCAGGATGAGGGAGTTGAACCGTTTCACGCAAAGATTGAAATCAACAGGGATGATACCCCCTGCATAACCAATCTGTCCGTAAAAGCAAAAACCTATGTAAATGGTCTTTCGTTGTCCCGCTTTGAAAGGCTTAATCCCGGTGACCGGATAAGGCTGGGAAAAGTAGCATTACGATACGAAAGAGGGCATGGCGTTAACGACAGCCTGGAAATTGAGATTACCAGGGAAGAAGTTTCTCCCCCTCAGATACAGTTTACGTTGTCTGATTCCGAAATCAGTAGCCTGTTTTTGACCACATCCGAGGAAGACCTTGAAAGCTTGAGACGGGCCCAGAGCTCTCTTCTGGCCATATACCAGATTAATCAGGTTCTCGGGTCTACCTTTGACATTAATACTCTTCTTTCCAGGATGCTGGAAATTACCCTTGCCTCGGTGGATGGAGACCGGGGATCTATATACCTGTTGCCCGGTGATGACAGTGGTGAGGAAATAATTGTCTCCTGCTATCACCCGAACCATCCTCCCAAGGTTTCAGAAGACAGCGGTTCCTTGAGCAAGCCTTTCAGCAGGAGTATTACCAACTACGTTCTTCGAACCGGGCAATCGGTGCTCACCTCTGATGCCACGGAAGACAACCGTTTCATGCTGGAAGAGTCCGTGATGGCGTTGCAAATCCGTTCCGCCATGTGCGTACCTCTCAAAGGGCGCCATGACGTGCTGGGTGTAATGCACATTGATGCCGGAACAAGAAATGTTTTCACCATAGAATCACTCAGGTTGCTAGCCTGCATAGGCGACATGGTCGGGAAGGTTATAGAAAATGCCCAGCTATTCGCTAAGAACCTGCAAAAAGAAAGGCTTGCGGCCATTGGCCAGGCGGTGGCCAGCACGGCGCACACGATTAAGAATATTCTGAACAGCATGAATCTGGGCGGAGAATTGATAGACATAGGCATAAAAACCAACAACATGGAAGACGTTAAAACGGGTTGGAAACCTTTCAAGGTGAGCTTGAATCTGCTTTCGGACCTTACTTTCAACATGCTCGATTTCTCCACCGAGAAAAAACCTCAGCTTATGTTAACCGACGTCAACCAGATAATGAAGGAACTTGCTAACCTTGTGAAACAGCAGGCTGAAGAGAACGACGTGGAACTCAGACTTGACCTTGATACGAGTATGCCCCTTGTAAAGGTGGACCCTTCCGGTATAAGAAGGGCTTTGATAAATCTAATCTCGAATGCCTTCGAGGCCTTTTCCGAGACGGCAAAAAAGAGGAAAAGAATTCGTCTTATTACGCGTTTTAAGCCGAACAAGGGTATAGTGCTGTTGAGCGTGGAAGACAATGGTGACGGTATACCTCCCGAGGTGGCTTCAAAAATGTTTGACCTTTTTGTGTCTACCAAGGGAAACAAGGGTACCGGGCTGGGTCTGGTGGTCACGAAAAAGATTGTCGAGGAACACAAGGGTAAAATCATATACAAGACCAAGGTTGGTCAGGGAACAAGGTTTACCATAGTTCTACCATACACTCCCAGGTGACTTCGGCAGAATTAGCCTGTACAACTCAAACTACACCTGGTCTGTAATACTCCCCTGAATACATGTTACGTTTTCGCCTGTCCTGCCAAAACCGGGGGGCTATCTCTCGGGAGTGTCTTTGCGGTTTCGAAACTAATTGTTTTCGTAAATTTCGGCTACATCTTTGCTCCCTTTGGATTAATCCAACAAAGGTAAACTTCCGCAGGCTATCCGCAAAAGGTAAGGAGGCGTTCCCACAATTCTTCCCTACCTTCTCCTGTTTTGGCTGAAAAAAGGGTAACGTCGTTTTCTTCGAGCCCGAGGCCGGCCGCTATCCTGATCCTCTGTTGCTTTTGTTTGTGTTTTTTCAGCTTGTCGGCCTTGGTCAGCACGACAAGAAAAGGGACGCTGTGAGATGACAGCCAGCTGATGAGACTTAAGTCATCGGGGGAAGGGGGGTGCCTTATGTCCAGTATTACAACGACTACTCGGAGGTTTTTTCGGGTGGTGAGGTAGGTTTCAACCATCGGGCGCCAGCGCTTTCTTACTTCCTTGGATACCTTTGCGTAACCGTACCCTGGCAAATCGACAAACATGAGTTGCCTGTTAATCTCGAAAAAGTTGATGGTCTGGGTACATCCGGGGGTTCGGCTTGTACGTACTAGCTTTTTTCGGTTGAGCAATTTGTTTATCAGGGATGATTTTCCCACGTTCGATCTTCCGGCAAAGGCTATTTCCGGTAGCTCGGTCTCAGGGTAGTGTTCTGGTTTTACCGCTGACTTGACGAAATTTGCAGACTTTATAACCATACGCGGGTCGATCAGTTCAGGGTTTCGAGGAATTTCCCGAGCCTTGCAAGGGCTTCTTCGATGTTTTCGACGGAGTTGGCATACGTAAACCGAATGTAGCCTTCGGCATTTGTCCCGAAGTCAATACCGGGAGTGACGCCAACGCAAGCTTTTTCGAGGATTTCGAAGGCAAACCTGTAAGAATCCGTGGCGAAGCGCCGCGCATCGGCCAGCACGTAAAAAGCTCCCGTGGGTTCCTTTTTTATTCCGAAGCCAAGCTTTTTGAGGCCGTTTACAAGCACCTTTCTTCGCCTGTCATAGGTTTCTACCATGTCCCTGACGTATCTTTCTACTTCGGGATCCGTGAACGCCGCCACCCCGGCCCACTGGGATATGGAATTGGCGGAAATAAAAAAATTCTGGTGCATTATTTGAATGGGCCGTATCAAGTCCCGGGGTACTATCAGGTATCCGAGGCGCCAGCCGGTCATGGCATATAGCTTGGAGAACCCGTTAAATACGATACAGTTGTCGGTAAATTCCAGCATCGAGTGTGCTTTTTCCCCGTAAGTAAGGCCGTGGTATATTTCGTCGCTGAGGGTCAACAGACCTATCTTTGATAACGATTCCAGGGTACCCGGGCCAAGTAAGGTCCCGGTGGGGTTGGACGGTGAATTGATAAGAATGCCCCTGGTTCGCTCAGACAGCCGCGAGCTTATCCTCTCCGTGTCGAACTGAAAGCCTTCGTCCTC
>JALXAI010000378.1 GCA_026992215.1 Desulfobacterales bacterium
CTGAACTGGAGGTGCTTCGGGAGGAGATACACGATTTACCATCCATTAACCTTACCCCCCGCCAATTGTGTGACCTGGAGCTTCTCTTAAATGGGGCCTTTTCACCCCTTGTTGGTTTCATGACAAGGGAGACATACGAATCGGTACTAGACAATGTTTCCCTGCCTGACGGTACTATCTGGCCACTTCCAATTACCCTTGATGTTCCGGGTAAAATCGCAAGTAGCTTGAAAAAAGGGGACAGGCTGGTGCTCCGGGACCAGGAAGGATTTGCGCTGGCTGTTTTGACCATCGATGATATCTGGGAACCGGACGTGAAGGCCGAAGCCCGCAAGATATATCAGACCGATGAACCGGAACATCCCGGTGTGGCTTACCTTTTTGAAAATATGAACCCCTATTATGTCGGAGGAAAAGTAAAGGGGCTTTCTCTGCCGCATCACTACGATTACAAGCTGTACAGACGGACTCCCGGGGAAGTGAGGCAGTTTTTCAAGAAAATGGGCTGGAGAAAGGTCGTGGCATTTCAGACGAGAAGGCCGCTTCATAATGCTCACAAAGAAATGACGCTCAGGGCCGCGAACAGGGTTGGAGCAAACATCCTTTTACATCCCATTGTAGGACAAACAAGCCCTGGAGACATAGACTACTATGCCAGGATTCGCTGCTACGAGGCAATTGTAAACACGTATCCTCCGGAAACAGTTCTGTTAAACCTGCTTCCCTTTGCCATGAGAATGGCTGGACCAAGGGAGGCACTCCTGCATGCCATCATAAACAAAAACTACGGGTGCAGTTACATAATTATAACACCCAACCATGCGGATCCTTTTACGGCAACGAGTCGACCCGCCTATTACCCGCGCTACAGTGCCATCGAATACGTACGCCAGTTTGAAGATAAATGCGGGATAAGGGCTATTGCTTTCGAAAGAATGGTTTACGTGGAAGAAAAAGGGCAGTATGTGCCGGAAGACGAATGCTCCGAGAACGATACCCCAAAGATGCTGTCTGCCACAGAGCTCAGAAGGCGACTGGAACTCGGGCTTGAGATTCCGAACTGGTACTCGCCACCGGAAGTGGTAACGGAATTGCGCCGCGCGTATCCGCCCAGAAACAAGCAGGGTTTTACACTGTTTTTCACGGGGCTTGCCGGCTCAGGAAAATCCACGCTCGCGAAAATACTTTACACGAAGTTTTTGCAAATGGGTGATAGACCCGTCACTTTGCTCGACGGAGATATCGTGAGAAAACATCTCTCCAGCGAACTGGGGTATTCCGCCGAGCACAGGCACATTAATGTCATAAGGATTGGGTTTGTGGCCAGTGAAATAACCAAGAACAGGGGCATAGCCATTTGCGCCCCCATCGCTCCGTACGAAAAGTCAAGGAGGTACAACAGGGACTTGATTTCTCGCTACGGTGGTTATATCGAAATTTACGTAGCCACACCTCTTGAAGTGTGCATGAAACGTGATCCCAAGGGACTTTACTCGAAGGCTCTCTCCGGAAAAATAAAGGGAGTAACGGGAGTGGACGACCCGTATGAGCCCCCGGAGAGCCCCGAAATCGTGATCGATACAACGAATATGTCTCCGGAAGAGGGCGCGCAGGAAATCCTTGCGTACCTCAAGAAGCACGGATACCTGGGCGGTTCCGGATACGCCGTGTTTTAAACACGGGAACCTTCCTTTCAAGCAGGCAAAAAAATCCCTTCACTGTGGCTATGTTTTCGGGTATGTAGATTCTTTGCCTGCTTTCCCCTTTGCTTTTGTAAAACAGCCCCGGAGTAAGAAAAGGTCATGGGAAGACTGGTTGTCAGAGAACTTTGTTTCCACAAGCACGGCCCCTTTTCGTTCACCATTGAAGCGGGCGAATGCGCGGGCTTGACAGGCCCCTCCGGCATCGGGAAGACCTTGATGCTGAGAGCCATAATAGATCTTGACCCCCACCGGGGGCAAGTTTTTGTGAATGACATTGAATGCAACTCCGTTCAGGCACCTGAATGGAGAAAAATGGTTGGCATGCTGCAGGCTGAAACCCAGTGGTGGCACGATACTGTCGGGGAGCACCTGGATGAGCCTCCACGAGAATTGCTTCACCGTGTCGGTTTCGACGAGGATGTCTTGAAATGGGAGGTCCGTCGACTGTCCACGGGAGAAAAACAGAGGCTGGGACTCGTAAGACTCCTGGCTAATTCTCCTCAGGTTTTGCTTCTGGACGAACCCACGGCCAGTCTTGACATGAACAATGCCGGGAAGGTGGAAGAAATCATCCGGGAATACAGGCAAAAAAAACATGTGGCAGTACTCTGGGTAGCCCATGATTTTGACCAGCTAAAAAGGCTATGCAGCAGGTACTTTGTGATGGAAACAGAAAAAACAATGAAAGAAGTAATACCATGAAAATGGTGCTTTTAAGCTACACGGATTTGATGCTCGCGGCTACCCTTGTAATAGCGCTCGCGCTGCTCAGCGTCAGAATGAAACTGTCGCTGTGGAAGCAGATAATTGTTGCCGCTTCCCGAACCACGATCCAGCTGTTGTTGATCGGTCTGGTTCTCAAGGCCGTTTTCGCCAGTGCGCGTTTCCCGTGGATAGCAGTAATGGCTTTTTTCATGCTGCTTGCAGCGGGGAGAGAGGTCACTGCCCGCCAGAAAAGGCGACTCACCGGGTTGTGGGGATTCGGGGTCGGGACCGGATCAATGTTTATATCTTCTTTTACCGTAACCATATTTGCCCTTGTTGCCATCGTTGGTAACAGGCCCTGGTACGCGCCCCAATACGCCATACCCCTTCTGGGTATGCTTCTCGGAAATACGATGAACGGTGTTGCCCTGGGAATAAACTACCTTACCCAGGCTGCATGGGAACAGCGAAGAATAATCGAAGAACGCCTCATACTGGGGCAGGATCGCAACCAGGCCATCATGGATATCAAGCGCGAAAGCGTGAGAACCGGTCTGATACCGATTATAAATGCCATGGCCGCGGCCGGTATCATAAGTTTACCGGGTATGATGACAGGGCAAATTCTCGCTGGCAGTCCGCCCGTAGAAGCGGTAAAATATCAGATTCTTATAATGTTCCTGATAGCGGCAGGAACAGGATTCGGAACCCTGGCCGCTGTGTGGTTTACATCCCATCGCCTATTCGATTCGAGGCACAGGTTGAGGCTGGATCGCTTGAGTGATACCGGAACAAGTTAGCGAAAAAAGTTTTCTGGAGGTATTAAATGGCGGAGATTAAAAGTACGCTGGACCTGGTTATGGAGAGGACAAAACACCTCAAGATGAGCCAGGATGAGAAAAGGGCTCTCGACGTGGAAGAAACATTGAAAAAGATACCCGGTTTGATCCAGAAGTATGTTGAAGGCGCGATGAAAGACCGTGCTTTTCGAAAGGAAATAGAAAACTGCTGCAAAGTGGACAGTGATGTCGTGAAAAAAGAGGTCGTGAAAGAACTCGCCCGTTCCCTCACGTTTAAAAACCAGGAAAAGGATCTGAGAGTTATTGATGCACTGAGGATTATCGATCCGGACAATAATAAGACCCTTGCTGACCTGGAAAATTGTATAAGAAATTTTTATGATTCACAAAAGAATTTGATGGAGGATAAGACTTCAAAGTTTTTGAATGAACTGGAAAGAATAGGGATTAAGGGGTCTGCCATATTACCAAGAGTTGAACTGACACAGGATGACCTGGAGCGCTTACAGGCGTTAAAAGCGGCGTGCCTGAACCTTTTAAGCCGCTTTGTATAATCGTGAAAACCGTGATCGCAAGCGCCAAAAAGAAACGTGAGCTCACCCTACAGGTATCTTTTAAGAGGGTTCGAGGGACCAACACGTTGACCCGTTAGCATGCTGGAGTCGGCATGAAATCTAACTCCAATGGTATCCTGAAAGCCGTAAAAAATTTTTATTTTCGGGACGTTCACGAAAAAGTCTTCCCGGGGACTGCCAGCGACAGATACGCCGGCTGGCTGGGGCAGATTTATACCAGGGAACTGTATGAAGGAAAAATTTCCCGAAGAAGGAAAAAGGTGGGAAACACAAGCCTGGTGGAAGAGATCCTTCCCATTGAAAGTGTCAGGGAATACTTTGGACATTTCAGGGTTCTGGAAGTGGATTTTACCTTTTACGGGCTCCTTCTTGACAGTGGAGGAAAACCCACGAGGATATATCATACTCTGCAGAAATACGGCAATTACCTCAATGGAAGGGGACAGCTGTTTGTCAAGGTGCCCCAGGTCATCTTTGCCCGAAAGCTCATGCGAGGCGGGAAATTTGTCGAAAATACCGATTACCTGGATCCTGCTTCTTTTGTGGAAATGTTTTATGACCCGATTACCAAGATGTTTGACGGAGGCATCAGGGGATTTGTATTTGAGCAGGAATACCAGCGGAAAAGCGAAAGGCTCCCCGTGGAGAAAGTGGCGGAAGAACTCGACGAGTTTTTTGGCCAGGTTCCTGGTGATGATCGTTACCACGTTGAACTTAGAACCGGTGATTACCTGAGAGACCCCCTTTTCCGCGTGCTGGGAAAACACGGGGTAGGGCAGGTCCTATCGCACTGGACGTGGCTCCCTAGACTTAAACATCAGCTTGGGGCCTCCGGGGAAAGATTTTTTAATGCCGGAAATAATTGTGTGATTCGGTTGATGACTCCTCGCGGAATGAAATACGAAGACGCTTATGTTAAAGCCCACCCCTTTAACAGGCTGGTAGAAGAGATGG
>JALXAI010000379.1 GCA_026992215.1 Desulfobacterales bacterium
CCGTAGCCTGGTGTCCCGGGTTGTGGAAGTCCCCGAAACCAGGAACCTTATGGTTCAGTATGTCGACGAAGAAGGGCAAATTCAAACTGAAGAATTTGACCTTGTTGTTCTTTCCGTCGGGTTGAAACCAAGGAAAGAAACGGAAGAATATGCCAGGAGGCTCGGTGTTGAGGTTGATCAGTACGGCTTTACCAAAAGCAAGCCCTTTGATATCGTGTCTACTTCGAAAGAAGGTATATTTGCGTGTGGCGTAATTCAAAACCCAAAGGATATTCCGGAAACGGTGGCTCAGGCAAGCGCTGCTTCCGCGGAAGCCCAGAGAGTTATCGCGGAGTCTCGTGGGCAACTGGTGAGAGTGCTCGAAAAACCACCCGAAAGGCCCGTAACCGGTGAAACTCCCAGGGTCGGCGTGTTTGTATGCCATTGCGGAATTAACATAGCGGGCGTGGTGGACGTGGATGCGGTAACCGAGTACGCCAAGACCCTGCCCAACGTGGTATTTGCCGAACACTTGCTTTTCAGTTGTTCCACCGATGCCACCGAGCATATAAAAGAAGTGATCAGGGAGAATAAGCTAAACAGGGTGGTAGTGGCTTCCTGTTCTCTCAGGACCCATGAACCACTGTTTCAGACATGCCTGGAAGAGGCAGGATTGAACAAGTACCTGTTCGAGATGGCAAACATACGTGATCAGTGCTCGTGGGTGCATTCTGATGACAAGGAAAAGGCCACGGAGAAGGCCAAGGACCTGGTGCGGATGGCCGTAGCGCGATCCGTATTTCTTGAACCGCTTTACGAGTTCTCGTTCCAGGTTGCCCAACAAGCCCTCGTTATCGGCGGCGGTGTTGCGGGAATGACCGCTGCCCTTAACCTTGCCGATCAGGGCTTTTTTACGTATCTCGTGGAAAAAGAAGGAGAACTGGGCGGGCAGGCACGGAAAAACATCTTTTTTACTCCGGACGGCCTGGATGCCCAGAGCTATGTGAACGATCTTATCGAAAAGGTCACGAGTCACGAAAAGATTAAGGTGTACACCAATGCCGAGGTTCTGGACTACTCGGGTCACGTGGGTAACTTTACGTCCAATGTCAAGGTAAATGGCGGCAAGGAAACTATCAGGTACGGTATAGCGATTGTTGCTACGGGTGCCGTGGAATATCAGCCGGAAGAATACCTCTATGGCCAGAACAAGCGAGTTGTAACCCAGCTGCAGTTTCACAGGGCACTCGCCGGCGATGATGACACCGTAAAAGAGCTCAAGGATGTCGTAATGATCCAGTGCGTGGGATCAAGAGACGAAAAGCGACCGTACTGCAGCCGGGTATGCTGTACCGCCGCCGTGGTAAACAGCCTCAAGCTGAAAGAACTCAACCCCGATGCCAACGTTACCATCCTTTACAGGGATATCCGAACTTTTGGAACCAAGGAACTTTATTACAAGAAAGCACGCGAAGCCGGGGTTCGGTTTATTCGCTACGAGCCGGATCAAAAGCCCGAGGTTAGAGCTACAGGAACGGGGCTTGAAATAACCGTTTTTGATCAGAGCATAAAGCGAAACGTGAAGTTAAAAGCCGATCAACTGGTGCTGAGTGCCGCAATTGTTCCATCTCCCTCCAACAGGGATATCGCCCAGGTTTTCAAGCTTAACGAGGATGCCGACGGATTTTTCATGGAGGCTCACGTCAAGTTACGTCCGATTGATTTTGCCAATGCGGGATTCTTTCTGTGTGGCCTGGGGCACGGCCCCAAGTTTCTCGACGAGGCCATCGCGCACGCCAAGGGAGCGGCGTCGCGTGCTGCCACGTTACTCAGTAAGAAAGAAATGTACGTCGGCGGGCGCGTTGCCGTGGTAGACAGAAAGAAATGTGCTGTTTGTTGTACCTGCGTGAGAGCATGCCCTTACGGGGTGCCTTACATTGGACCGCACGGAGCCGCAGTGATAGAGCCGGCAATATGTCGCGGATGCGGTGTGTGTGCGTCCGAATGTCCCGGAAAGGCAATATCGCTCCAGCACACCACCGATATCCAGGTGATAACGAAGGTCGAAGGATTATTGGAAGAATCCCTTGAAAATATTCTTCCGTCACAAGCTTCAAATTAAACAAATTGATGTGGATTAACTGAGAAAGGTGAGGCAATGGCAAATTTTGAACCGGAAATCATCGCATTTTGCTGCATGTACTGAGCCTACACGGCAGCGGACCTGGCAGGTTCGATGAGGCTGTACTATCCACCAAACGTGAAGATAGTAAGTGTTCCGTGTACGGGGCGTGTGGACATCATCCACCTTCTTAAAGCCATTGAAGAAGGTGCTGACGGTGTCTACGTTGCCGGGTGACTGGAGGGTGAATGTCATTACCTGACAGGCAACCTCCGGGCGAGGAAGCGAGTTGAATACGTAAAAAAATTACTGGAAGAACTTGGTATTGAACCTGAACGTGTTGAGATGTTTAACCTTTCTGCTGCGGACGGGCCCAAGTTTGCAGCCTTCGCGAAGGAATTTACCGAGCGAATCAGGGATCTTGGCCCCAGTCCGTTGAAGGAAAAAGAAGCCGCGTAAGTGTGACTGGAAATTAATTCCTATTTAAGTTATGGTTTGAAAAATTGTTCTCGAGGGCGACTTTTACAAGTCGCCTTCTCTGTTAAAAAATTATTTATCCGGGAGGCAGACATTGAGTTACACGATAGCTCTTGGTGGAAAAGGTGGCACCGGTAAAACCACCATAGCAGGACTACTGATAAGATATATGATTGAAAAGGGAAAAACGCCCATCCTGGCGGTGGATGCTGATTCGAATTCGAACCTTCACGAAGTGCTGGGAGTTCCTCTTGAAACCACCCTCGGAGAAGCCCGGGAAATGATGAAAAAAGACGTTCCCACGGGCATGACCAAGGATATGTTCATGGAAATCCAGATGGAAAGAGCTCTCGCGGAATCAGATGGTTTTGACCTGATTGCCATGGGGCGACCGGAAGGTCCCGGTTGCTACTGTGCCGCGAATAACATCCTAACCGAACTGATTCAACGTCTCATGAAAAATTACCCGTACCTGGTGGTGGATAACGAGGCAGGCATGGAACACTTCAGCAGGCTGACACAAAAGGACATAGATCTGCTGCTGCTCGTCTCTGACCCGAGCAGGAGAGGATTGACGGCAGCAAAAAGAATCCTGGAACTGGTTGATAGCCTGCCGATCCGCGTCGGTGAGAAATTTCTTGTTGTGAACCAGTGCCAGATTGACAACCTTAAGTTGCCCGATGAAATAGTTAAGGGCTTTGGTGAACAAAACTGGGGCATCGTGCCCGCCGATCCGAAAGTGGCTGAATTTGACATGCAGGGAAAACCAACCTTTTCACTGCCTGAGGACTCGGTTGCCCTTAAATCCTCGTATTCACTGTTCGACAGGATGCTGCGGGAGACAGATTAGGTAGTAAGAAAAACATTGCTTAATTGATATTGTACTTTAAAAAGATGATGGTTTGTGTAGTTATTACAAGCTAATAGGCCGGGAGGACTGGGGAAATGGGAAAGATAACCAGAGCAATAATCAGTGTTACGGACAAGAGCGGAGTGGTCGAATTTGCGAAGGGACTGGAAAAGTTTGGCGTGGAAATTCTCTCCACTGGCGGAACCGCCAAGAAATTACAGGAAGGCGGAGTCAGGGTGGTGGAAGTGTCTGACTATACCGGTTTTCCTGAAATGCTTGATGGCAGGGTAAAGACTCTTCATCCGAAGATCCACGGCGGGATTCTCGGGCTTCGTGACAACCCCGAGCACGTGGCGACCATGGAAAAACATGGCATCAAACCCATCGACATGATAGTGGTGAACCTGTATGCCTTTGAGAAAACCGTGGCCAGGCCTGGTTGTACCCTGGACGAAGCCATTGAAAACATTGACATTGGCGGCCCAACCATGCTGAGGTCCGCTGCCAAGAACTACAGGTTCGTCACCGTTGTTACCGATCCGGCTGACTACGACCGGGTACTGAAAGAAATGGAGGAAAACGGTGGTGAAGTCTCGCTTGCAACCCGTTTTGAACTGGCCACCAAGGTATTTTGCCTGACGCATTCTTACGATGGAGCCATCTGCGAATATCTTAAGAAGCAGAAGGTGTAGTGGGAATGTCGCTTTTTGTGTAGTACCGAACAATAATCGCGTAGAGGATAAACGAGGGAATGAAAGTACTGGTAATAGGTAGTGGGGGAAGAGATCATTGTATTGCGTGGAAATTTGCACAGAGTCCCAGGGTAAAGAAACTGTATGTCGCGCCCGGAAACGCGGGGATGGTGGATGTTGCAGAATGTGTTCCCGCGCGAGGGCTGGATGAATGGCTCGAATTTGCCAGAAAAGAAAAGATCGATCTTACCTTTGTTGGCCCCGAGAACCCGCTTTCATCCGGAATAGTTGACCTTTTCGAAAAAGAGGGACTCAACATAGTTGGCCCCACCAGGGACGCAAGCAGGCTGGAATGGAGCAAGTGTTACACCAAGGAACTTCTTCGTGATATCGGGGTCCCGGTACCGGAGTTTAAGAATTTTGATGATCCTGAAGAAGCGAGAAAGTACGTCAGGGAGGTTGGATACCCCGTGGTGGTTAAGGCCGATGGCCTTGCAGCCGGAAAGGGTTCTCTTGTATGTGGCAGCGTTGAAGAAGCGGAAGAAGCCATACATAAAATAATGGAGCGGAAGATATTCGGTGATTCAGGAA
>JALXAI010000380.1 GCA_026992215.1 Desulfobacterales bacterium
GTTACCGGGATATTTATAAACGATCCTTCAGCAGCCTTCACATCAGTCGAACACTCGCAGGGTAAATTGGCCAGGTCAAACCTTACGGCGAAAGTTCGCGTATGGGTTTCGTGGCCTTCTATTATGGCAGCCGCTTTCGGTGTTCCGATTATATCAGAGGAAACGTTCTGTTCATCCGTGTAAACCAGGTAACCGGGCGGAAACTTCTTTTCGGCAGCATCCCTGTATATGCCGTTTATCTTGTCTCTGTTTATGGGATCTTTCAGACTCTCATCCTGAAGGTTTACAATAAGAATTATGAGCGAACCCGTACTGACAGGAATGCGAACGGATTCCGCAATAAAACCTATGTTTTTCATTTCCGGTATAACCAGCGCCAGGGCTCTCGCAGCTCCGGTTGTAGTGAGGATAATATTGTTAAACACGCTTCTGTTTTTCCTCAAGTCGGTGGCCTTGGCCTTGGCCGCTCTATCCAGGACGGGCTGTGAACTGGTGGCCGCGTGAACTGTTGCCATGGACGCGGAAAGCAGACGGGGCGCCCCGAAAAAGTCAATGAGCGGTTTCATCATGTATGCAAGGCACGTCGTTGTGCATGACGCGTTTGATATGATAATGTGCTTTTTGTGGTCGTAGTCATCATCATTAATACCGAGGACCGTAGTAACGCAGTCTTCCGGCATACTTTTGCTTTTATCTTTAATTTTGAAGGGTGCAGAGACAATCACCTTTTTGGCTCCGGCAGCGAGATGGCCGCGAACCGAGCCGGAATCCGCCTCGGGCGGTACAGTGGGATCCAGAAACTTACCGGTTGCATCCACCACCAGCTCTACTCCCAGATCCCTCCATGGCAGCTTGGCCGGGTTTCTCTCTTCTCTCATCACCGTCACCTTAACGCCATTAATACGCATCGTGCCCGCCCTGTCATCAATTTCTTCGATAACTCTCTTGGCCCTGCAGCCGTGAATGTAGTGATGAAGCGCGCCATAGGTGGAGTCTTTTTCTATGAAAAGTGCTACATCTTCCAGGCTTGTTCCAACCTGCCTGCCTATGTTTATAACGAGTTCGGAAAAATACCGTCGTTCCACGTGGTGCCATACGGTCAACTTACCGATACGTCCCAGGCCATTTATCCCCAGTTTTTTCGGAACCATCAAATCCCTCTTGGAATCAAGATTTCCGATCATGGCAACCTCCTTTTCCCAAGCATCCAGCAGTTAAAAACAAACTCCCTAGCCTCCAAATACGTGCTATGACTCAAGTTCAACCACTTCAATATCCTGCATACCAAGATATATCGCACCATTGTGACCGTCTATGCTTATTTCGTCTCCTTTTCTGATAACATGCCCGTTAATTATGCACTTCTTGTCGTTTTCCCACACGCGCATTTTCACGCACCCGACAACGCACGTTTTATTCAACCGATGTGCCACGATGGCAGCATGAGAGGTGGGCCCCCCTTTCCCGGTAAGGATTCCATCCGCCATGGAAATTTCCCTTATATCATCCGGAACGGTATCCGAACGTATGAGAATGAGTGGTGTTTCAGGTTCCTGCAACCTGAATTGCTGAATATCTTCCAGGGTAAAAACGACCCTGCCGCTCAATGCCCCTCCGCTGACTCCTATACCGCTGGCCAGGTAACTCTTTTCCAGCTCGGGAGTATGCACAAACACAGGATGTCTCTCTGTCTTGCGCGTGACCATGTTCCTCGACTGAAGTATGAACAACCCTTCGGGCGAGTCCCCCTGGAAGGTAAATTCAATTTCCTGCGGACCCCACTTTTCCTTGTAGATGAGGGTTTTAGCAATTTCTACAAGCCGCCGATAGATATTAGGAAACTGGGATTCAAGCGAAATTTTTTCTCTCCCCTGTGAAATTCTCTGCTCTTCGGATATTGGCAAGGTCTTAACAAGACCGCCGACAACGTCTTCACCCTGATTTCCAAGAGTAAAGTCTCCCCATGGCCTGATTTCGTCACCAACCTGCCTCGGATGATGCGTAAACATCACTCCGGCTCCCGAGTGTGTATCAAGGTTGCCAAAAACCATGGCCTGAATGGTAACAGCGGTTCCCCAGTTTTCAGAAATCCCCATTATCTCGCGATATGTCTGCGCCTTGGCCGAGTACCACGATTCAACCACCTGGGTTATGGCAGTTAAAAGCTGTTGTTCGGGATCATCGGGCGGGCAAATCCCCCTGAGTTCCAGCGCTTTTCGGTACCCGAGAGTCAGTTCACGTATTTCCTTTGATGAAAATTCTCGTTTAACCTTCCTTCCGTACATGGTTTTGAACGCGTTCATGATTGCGTCGAATTCATCACGCTGCATCCCGAAGGCCATACCCCAGGATTGCAGGAATCGCCTGTAGTTGTCCCATGCGAACCAGACCTCACCGGTTTCTTTGATAAGTCCTTCAACGATATGTTCATTGATTCCCACGTTTAGAAAAGTATTCATCATGCCCGGCATAGAAATGGCCGCTCCGCTGCGCACGGACAAAAGAAGAGCTTTCTCCGCATTCCCAAAATTCCTCCCGGTGATCTCTTCCAGTACCGAAATATGTTCTCTTACCTGTTCCACAAAATCTTCGTAGGCCTGTTTAAAGGCTACAATGGCCTTTCTGCACCGGAAAAATTCAGTGGTAATAACAAACCCGGGTGGAACGGGAATTCCAAGGAGGAGCAACTTTATGAGGTTATAGCCCTTATTGCCAAGGTGAATGAGGTCCAGAGTATTCGGGTTGGGCTCATTTATCAGCGATATCGTTTTGTCGGGGTCATAACTGAGGAGCAAATCGAGGTGATCCACGTCGAGTACTTCTTTCTGGTTCGAGAGAGTCGTAATAACGCTGGTGATGAAATGGTCAAAATACTGCAGACCGAAGGTTCTGGCGACGAGATCGCGCAGGAAGGCTTCGCTTATTTTTAGATAGTCCTCCGTTTTAAGTTCACCGGCACTTCCTCTTCTGTACTTGTCAAGAAGCCTTTCCGGTCCCAGAATGGGGATAATCATCAGCAAGTTATCCTTGTGGACCGAATCGTAATAATGACTCACAAGCTGGTGTATACTTTCGGAAAACCCTCTGAATATATCCAGGTACTGCGAATGAGAAAACCTCCTTATCTCAGTGGCCTTTTCAAAAAGTTCCACCTGCCCGTCAAGCCTGTTGGAAGTAATGCCGTCTATGGCAAGCGCTCTCTTGAAAAGCCTGATAATTCGGACTATTCTGAAGAATGTCGCCCTGGTTATGAAACTTAAATTGAAGGAATATATCAAATCTTCAAAAATAACGTTTGCCATGTTTTCCAGGCGGAAGCTCAGCCCCATGGCATCGAACTTCCTTTCCGCATAGGTGCCATACATGGAAGGTATATCCACCGCTATGTGGCGTTTGTGATAAATATTTTCAATATACTTGAGTTCGCAGGGGGAAAGGATGACCTCCTTGAGTTGTTCCAGGTAGGTTAAAATGGCTTCCAGCTTTTCATAGTTATCATCACTTGCGAGTGCCTTTTTGAGGTCTGTCGGATCGGGCAATCCCAGATGTGCCGCCCTTTCCAGGTGATAGTTAATGTCTTTGGAACTCAGGGCATATTTTTCGTGCAAAAGCTGGTACAATTGAATGAGCTTTTTCGCCCTTTCTTTCTCGGAATCCGAATACCCTGATTTCGTGGAAAGAAACATCTCTATTTTTTTTGTATCTATTCCGAGCAGATCCTGAGGACTGTGGGCACGGAAATGCTTGAAAATGTCTTTCATAATGAGGTGTATTTCGTCCACGTAAGGGCCGGAGGCCTTGATTTCGTCAAAAATTTCTGCCGGAAGAAAAGGACGAACCTTCTCTTTGTCGAGGGTTAACCAGAACTCTATTATGGATTCGGTAAAGGGCACTATCACGTTGTTGCTTTCCACGTGGCTCTGCTTGCGGAGAAAATGAATTAGCTTATCCTGACGAGATGCAATTTCATCTATGTCCGTTGACACCTCCCTCAACATCCCTTCCGCACCGATTTCGTTGAAATAAACGGGGAATAGCTTTGCCAGCTGCTTTACCATGTAATAGACGGGTTCGATATCTGCGTGAAGTAACTTGCTTATGTCCTTCTGGAAAAGATCCGTATCCCGAACGTAAACCCCGCCCAGAGCAAGATTTACCATCAAGGCCGACAGAAGCCCCCTGGTTCGCTTCGGATCTAATTCTATTAACTCCAGGTACACCCTGATATTTTGCAGATGCGCGGGGTTAAAAGATACCTGCCACTCCCTGGTCACAGGCCCCAGATCAGGGGTCTGAAAACCCATTGCAACGGTTCTCTTGATAAAAAAGTTAATAAGATCCATGTTTTTAGTGGGAATTATCCCCTTTCCAATGGTGCGAACACAGTTAAGGGCTGCTTCGGGATATTTTTTCAGGCTATCCAGAAGTATGGCGAAAGTTTGTTCCAGAAAATTTTTGAGACCGGAAGCATCCTCATTCTTAATCAGGTCACCGATACAATAGTTGATCTCCCTCAACGTTTCCTCGTGGATACTTTCCAGCCCTTTGATTTCCATGATCTTGAAAAGCATTATGAGCTTAATTCTGTATCTTTCGGGTTCATCCGCAAGCCTGGCAATCTCCTCGGGTATTTTCCTGTACTTATCGACTATGTCCCTGAAATTGGGGAAATTAAGCAT
>JALXAI010000381.1 GCA_026992215.1 Desulfobacterales bacterium
TTCCTCGGCCAGCACGCCATCCGAATTGGCTATGGTTATAAACTGTACTCTGTCAGAGTATACAACCTTGACCTGTCTTACGCGGGGATCGAACTTTCTGGCTACCTCGTTAGCACGGCTTACTACTTCCACTTTTTTCTCTATCGGTACGTCTTCCGGGATCAACTCTATCTCAAAGCCCGGGTGAACCTGCTTTTTCTCCAGCTTGATAACCCTGTTGCCCCCGCCTTCTCCTGCAGCTTTACCCACCACGTGGGCAAGCTCGTGCAGGGATTCCCCGGACAAATCATTGGTGTAGCCGTAGGCAGTATGCTTGTTATATATTGTTCGTATGCCCGCGCCCATGTCTATCCCGCTTATGACCTTCTCAAGTCTGTTTTCTTCATAAACGATGGATGATGTTCGGGTGTATTCAGCGAATATATCGGAAAATTCTCCATTAAACCTCATGTTTTCCCTTAGAATATCTGCAAAATCAATTTTGAAAACCATATGTTACATCTCCTAAACAATGGCAAATATGCACTTGACCGTTATCCTTGTATGTGTTTTGATGCTAATAATCATATTGTATGGAACACGGATTAGCAAGCTTATTTGTATGGTTGTATTCCAGGATCAGGATGGTGACGATGGCGAACGAAAAGGATATCGGTATGACGGGAGGTAGGATTTTGCGCATTGTAACCGGTTTTCTTTTTTGCCGTGAGCAGCTTCTTCTACTGAGAAGATCCAGTTCATTGAGGAATTATCCGGGGAAGTGGGGAGGCGTAAGCGGGTACCTGGAGCCGGGAGTCGACCCGCTACGACAGGTTTACAGGGAGATAAAGGAAGAGCTTGGGCTTGAGGCGGAGGCTCTCGAACTCAAAAGAAGATTGAAACCGGTTGATGTCACTGATGATAAAGCGGGTATTACGTGGCGGGTTTTTCCTTTTGTTTTCGTGGTAAAAACTTGTCCCGGGATCGAGCTCAACCGGGAAAACGCCGAGTTTGCCTGGATTGATCCTGCCCAGGTGCCAGATTTCGACACGGTTCCCGGGCTTGCAGAAGTGCTTGAGTACGCGTGCAAGGAGTGAGGTGCTGTGCAGGAGGATTCGTTGATGAGTTTTCCCGGGGGTATTGAAAGATTCTGATTTGTAAGTTAGCCTAAATCATAAAAGTTCGTTTGAATTTTTGTTCTTGACTTAATCGAATCACACGACTTATATAATTTAACTTACGTAATAGGAATTTTGCTTAAATAACGCGCCAGGATCTGGAGAGCGTTTTAGATGGCCGTCCACCTGCCCCGGGGGCCTCAGAAAACTTTTAGGAGGAATGGTAATGACAGAAGACAAATACAAGGAGTATCTCAAGGCTTACCAGGATATCAGCAAAGCAATTACATCCACGCTTTCCCTGCCAGAGGTTCTTGACTTGCTGGTAACCCACGTGAAAGAACTAATGGATCTGAAGGCGTGTGCCATACGTCTCTTGAACCCCGAGACAAACAGGCTTGAGATGGTCGCGTCGCATGGTTTGAGCGAAAAGTACATAAACAAGGGGCCGGTAGATGCTGATCAAAGTATCGTAGACGCCATGAAGGGTAAAACTGTCTCGGTTTACGACGTCACAGAGGATCCGGGCTCCCAGTACAAGGACGTATCAGCCAAAGAGGGGATAAAAACCATAGTCTCCGTGCCCTTGAAATTCAAAGACAGGATAATCGGGGTGATGAGACTTTATACCTCCGAGCCCCGCAATTTTAGTGATGACGAACTCAACTTTGTCATAGGTCTTGCCGAGCAGGGTGCGATTGCCATTCAGAATGCAAAGATTCATGAACAGATCGTTTCCCAGGAAAGGAAGTTCCTGAAGAGTTTTCAGCAGGTGAGCAAGGCGGTCACTTCCACCCTTGCTGTTAATGAAGTGCTGAACATGATCGTGACCCAGATAGCGGATGTCATGGATTTAAAGGCATGCGCGGTACGGCTCCTGGACGAGAAAGCAAAGACCCTTGAGCTTGTCGCGTCTCACGGACTGAGTGAATTCTACATTAAAAAGGGCCCTGTGGATGCCGACAAGAGCATAGCTGACGCTTTAAGCGGCAAGCCTGTCATAATAGAAAATGCACAGGAAGATCCCAGAACACAATACCCGGAAGAAGCCAAAAAGGAAGGAATTTTTACCATTGTCTCCATACCGATGTTAATAAAGGGCAAGGTGATTGGGGTGCTCAGGATGTATACCGGGGAACCCAGGCAGTTTACCAAGCAGGAAATTGACTTTGTGTCCGCCCTTGCCGAGATGGGAGCGATCGCAATTGAAAACGCCCGGATTTACGAGAGAATCAGAAGCGATTACGAAAGCATCATGAGTGATATCTATCAATACATCGGGTACAGAAAGAGTATTTAAACCCGGACACAGGAATAACGATTTGAATCGGAAGGATCGCCAGGGCCCTTCCGATTTTTTTTGCCCCGAGAATTCATGCATGGGGTTTCCCCCGGTATTGTTCCCGGCTCAGTAAAATATCGTCCTCGTCCTGTGATACGGGTGCTTTCTGAACGAGTTTTCCTGCCCGAGGGACCAGAGCCAGTAGTCAACCGCTGAAGCGGAAAGTTCAATACCCTTGAGAATTTTGACTTTTTCCCTTATTAACTCGCACGCCTGGATGGTCGAAGCACGTATTTCCACTTCTTCTTTGCTTCCCGGTGGCAGGTATACCAGGTTGTCCACCTTTGCCGCAAGGTCCGGATCATATACCAGGATACCTGCATGTCTTAGCACCTGGGGAAGCTTGTAATCCGCAAAGACTGTCAGATGGTCGAGATCATGCCATTTGCCCCACGATCTGCCGTTGAATCTTGCATGGAGGTCAAAGGGAAATATCTGGGCACGCTTGAAAAAGTAAACTGATCTCCCGAGGTACGTAGTCTCGTCTCTAAAACTCGGGAAGTATTCTATCAAAAGGGCGATCAGCCTCGATACGGAACCTCCCGCTTCTTCCAGCACGTGGACGATACTCCCCTTCCAGCTTTCCAGAAGTACACGTCCCGCCTCTCTCAAGTTTTCCATTCGTTCTCTCAGCATTGGAATGCGGCCACGACCGGAAAAAATTTTCTCCAGGTCTTGAAACCTGACATTTGCCAGGAACTCGGCACTGTGTACCGGATAGCCTAGATCCGTCACAGCCCTGATGAGACTCGCCTCCAGCGCCCAGTAGCCTGAATACCATCTGCCCCGGTATTTTACCGCCCACTTTGGTTCCCCTGGATCCGGCCAGAAGCAATGATTCAATACTTCGACAACGAATATCCATTCGGCGAGTTCCTTGTGCCTAAGAGGCGGAACGAGTTCGTCCTGCTGAAAGTGCCTGACAGAAAGCCAGTCAATATACCGTTCAACCAGGGAAACGATGGCATCGGTGCATATTTTCACGTGCTTGCTTTTTTCGACAACCAGTTTCGTTGTTTCAAGAATCCGTTCTCTCATAATCACTTTTCATTTCTTCGACTAATGCCCTTAAATCCTCTGAATTATTTCTGGCAGGGTTCTTTATCACTTCCTCGAGCAACCTGTGAAGTACACGGCCAACTACCGGACCGGGTTTCACGCCGAGAATTTCCATCACTTCTTTCCCGCCTATGGAAAGGTCTTTTACCGACAGTACGTCAAAAGTCGAGCGGAAATGGTAAAGTTTCTCCCTGAGCAACTTAAAGTCCCTTTCTATCTTGTCATGCGGTTCCGTACCGTGGGCCAATCGATCCGCTTTCCATAAATGAAGCAGGTCGTCAACATTTTCCCTACCCACCCTGATTATGAGGCGTCTGAAAGTAGCAGGTTTCCACGATTTGAAGTTATGGAGCATGTGGTTTTCGATCAGTCTAACCGCTTTTTCTGTTTCGTCATTGCTGAATCTCCATCTTTTCATGATCCTGAATGCGAGCTTTGCGCTTTCCTTCGCGTGACCGTAAAAATGGTAGACGCCGTTTACCAGTTTTCTTGTTCGCGGTTTTCCGATGTCGTGAAGCAGGCCAACCCACCTGAGGTAAGGGTTCGAGTGAATGTAGTCCGAGGTCTTGAGGGAGTGCCAGTACACGTCGTACCTGTGATACCGATTCTGGGTCATTTTGTAGCCTTCAAGCAGCTCGGGAAGAATCACGGCGAGTATACCCGATTCTCTGGCTTTATCAATTGGCTTTGAGGGCTTTTCGGTATCGAGTATTTTCAAGAATTCTTCCCGTATTCTTTCCACCGATACCATTTTAAGGCTGGGAGCAAACCCGGGTATTGCCCGGTACGTTTTTTCATCAATGGAAAATCCCAGCGAAGCGGATAGCCTCAGTGCCCTAAGCACCCTAAGGGGATCTTCCTTGAAGCGTTTTACGGGCTCCTCCACGGCGCGTATAATGCCCATGCGGAGATCTTTTATCCCATCCCAGGGATCGATTATTTTTTTGTCAAAAGGATCGTATGCTATGGCATTTATGGTAAAATCCCTGTACCTGAGGTCTCCTCTTATATCCGATTGACTATCCTCTCCGCCCCTGAACCGTGTAACTTCGACCGCCTTGTTCCCCGTAATAACGGTAACTGTCCCATGCTTGATACCGGTGGGCACTACATGGTCGAAGATGGCTTTGAGGTCTTCCGGAGACGCATCGGTTGCCACGTCCCAATCC
>JALXAI010000382.1 GCA_026992215.1 Desulfobacterales bacterium
AGTGCGACCGGGCAGGGGCATCTCCGTCCAGGGTGATAAGGCAGTTACGGGAAAAACTAAACCATAACGCCGTGGCCATGCAAATTCCTCTTGGCCTGGAGAAGGATCATATGGGCGTCATAGACCTAGTCACCATGAAAGCTGTGACCTTTGAAGGAAAATACGGCGATGACGTGGTGGAAAGTGAAATACCCGATGAATTGCTGGAGGAAGCACTTGAGAAAAGAGAAGAGATGCTTGACGCAGTGTCTTACTTCTCCGACGAGCTTACCGAGGCAATACTGGAAGACCGGGTGACCGAGGAATTGATATACGACGCGGTCCGAAGAGGTACCCTGGATCTTAAGTTAACCCCCGTTTTCATGGGCTCTGCTTATAAAAACAAGGGAATACAATGTCTCCTGGACGCGGTAACCAGGTACCTTCCAAGCCCGCTGGATATCAAAAACTATGCTCTAGACATCGACCAGGATGAAAAAGAAGTAGAATTGATCCCAGACCCCGGCAGACCTCTCGTGGCCCTGGCTTTCAAGCTGGAAGCCGGCAGATACGGGCAGCTGACGTACATCCGGATCTACCAGGGCAAGATCGAGAAAGGCGATACCATCGTAAACTCCAGGACCGGACAGAAAGTGAAGGTCGGTCGAATTGTCCGGATGCATGCTGACCAGATGGAGGATATCGAAGGCGCGGAAGCCGGAGACATAATAGGTCTGTTCGGGATTGACTGTTTTTCTGGAGACACGTTTACAGACGGATCTGTTAACTACACGCTGACATCAATCCATGTCCCGAGTCCCGTGATATCTTTGAGCATTAAGCCCAAGGACAGCGATTCAAAAAAGAACCTGTCCAAAGCGCTCCAGCGCTTTTCCAAGGAGGATCCCACATTCAGGACTCACATGGATCCCGAAACCAAGGAAACCATAATCTCGGGCATGGGCGAACTCCATCTTGAAGTGTACCTGGAAAGGATGAAAAGGGAATACGGAGTAAGGGCGGAAGCGGGAAAACCGAAGGTCGCGTATCGCGAGACCATATCGAGAAGGGCGGATTTCGACTACACCCACAAGAAACAGACCGGAGGCGCGGGACAATTTGCCAGGGTCGCCGGTTTTGTTGAACCCTGCCAGGACCAGGACTTCGTGTTTGAGAGCCAGATCAAGGGCGGAGTTATACCCGCTGAGTACATCCCCGCATGTGAAAAGGGATTCAGGGCTTGTTTGAAAAAAGGGAGCCTTCTTGGCTTTCCAATCGTGGGAGTAAAAGTTACAATCAATGACGGCACCACCCATCCCGTAGATTCGTCCGAACTGGCGTTTCAACAGGCCGCTATCGGAGGCTTCAGGAAGGCTTATGAAAGAGCCAAACCCATTGTGCTTGAACCACTTATGAGGACAGTTGTCGAAACACCGCGCGAATTCCAGGGAGTGGTGCTGGGAAGTCTGAACCAGAGGCGGGGAATCATAACCAGTACCTCCGAAGACGAGATTTTTACGAAGATAGAAGCGGAGGTCCCGCTGTCCGAAATGTTTGGCTATTCCTCGGTACTCCGTTCCTTGACCCAGGGAAAGGCAGAATTTACAATGGAATTCAGCAGGTACCAGCCGTTGCCGGCAAGCAAGCTGGACGATTTGAGAAAGGAGCTTGCCGAGAAAGAAAAGAACTGACCCCTTTAAAGGTTGGTTCCACCAGAAAAAAGAAACGAGGGCGTAAACATGAACTTATCCGAAATTACCGAAAAAAGCCCGATGAGGGTGCTTGAAAAATCGATAAACATGGGCATGGGACCGGGAAGCCTGGGTGTGATCATGGCCCGGGCGGGAGTGGGAAAAACAGCGTGCCTGGTTCATATAGCCATAGACAGAATACTGCTTGGAAAACAGGTGGCACATGTATCCATCGACGAAAGCTCGGATCGGGTGAGGGCCTGGTACCAGGAAACTGCAAGGAACCTGGCAAGGTACTACGGGGTTGAAGAATCCGAAGGAAAAGAACAAGCACCCGGCATAGCCGGAACCCTCCAGGCACTGGTCAAATCAAACGTTGAAGGAAACAGCGTTATTCTTAATTACACGAAGACTACTTTCAGTATTGAGCGACTGAGAGAAAGCCTCAGGACCCTTGAAGAACAGCTGGAATTTAAACCAAGCATGCTGGTTATAGACGATGTTGATTTTGAAGCCATGGACAGGGCTTTTTTTGAAGAAGCCAAAAGACTGGCCGAGGACGCCGAACTGGAAATTTGGTTCAGCGCAAGGTCTTTTCAAAAGCCAATGAGAGTCAACGATAGGGGAATACCCTATCCGTGCGATGAAATCGATGACCTGTTTGACGTGATTGTCATGCTCAAACCCACACCGCCGATTATCACTCTCGAAATACTAAAAGGAAACGGACATTCGGATGAAGGCATACACCTTGATCCGAAAACAATGCTCCTCAAGAAATAAGCCGAAAAAATTGTTCCCTATCAACCCTTACTTCACCTCGCAGGGTATCTTCATCGCGCCGCGATGAAGATACCCCTATTGCGCCAGGAACTCTTCGATCTGCTCCAGCGTCACGAGGTTTCTATCAATTAACCACGCCTTGGCAACTCTCACCGGATCCTCTTTCATTTCGGTAACCAGGTAGTCAAAACGCCTGAGACTGTCCGTGGTTACTTTCCCGGAAAACACGTTTACCAGAAACGGGAGGCGTACGTACTTATCAATAATGCTCTTTCGAGCCACTGCGCTCAAATTATAGGCTGGGAAATATCTGAAGTCGTCTTTCAGGCACTCAAGTTCAAAATAATCCAGCTTTCCCAGGGCCGCGAAGCTGAGTCCGGCAAAGTACGCTCCGTTGGCCACAAGCCGGGGTATTACCAAATGGCTCACGCTCAGCGTTTTACAGGAGACTTTTCCCTTTAGATTCATCTTCTTTCCGTAGTGCCTGAAAAGTCCCCTTACAATCGATTCAGATTGCTCCAATTCCCTCGGTATCAAGAGATAGTTCTTCTTATTATTCCTGCTCAGAAAGCTTATCCACGCGGAAATTGAGTGGATATTGAGTCGCTTGCAATCAATTTTTCTCATAACAACGGCGAAGGTTCTGTTCGCCGGGGTGTATTGCGACCACCAAAGACCACTTTGCCTGTCGGCTTCCCTGCATTGACCCAGGAGATAATCCGGCGAACTTACCATGGCGGATTTGTGAAAATAGTTAAACCATGCCGTGCTCAAAGACTCAAAATAGATGTCTATGTCCCCCGTCAATATTGCCCTTCTGAGATCCATGCTTTCTCCGTAATTGGTTTTATCAACCACTGGGAGCGAATGGATCCTGAGGTAAAATAACAGGGCTTTCGCAAGCACAACGTGATCAGCCGAACTTTTCGATCCGACAACAATACCACGTGATCCGGAAAAAACCGGACATGAAACCAGCATAACCAGAAGAAAAAAAACAAAGGCCCTGGTTAACCTCAACATACACCATCCTTTCATTGCTCGAAGCAGGCACAACGGCTCCAAAAAAACTTTGCATAAAACAGAATCAATCATCACGATTACAAGCGTCTGGCTATTTTATACCTTCCCCAGCTCTTTATACAAGACCGCTTTCACTCCTTTTCAAATATTGCCCTTCGAATATGCAAAATGTGTGACCTCGCAATTCTTTGTCTTGGGCAATGACAATGATTTAAAATGACCCTGCAGCCGTTTTCCCCGGCCAGACATCAGGGGATACCACATTTCGCCGGATTCTTGCTTTCATGGAAACGAAGACTGCAGGCCTGGGGAAGATCCTGAATACCAGAACACAAAACTTTCCGGGTGTTTGAATTTTTACCCTTACATCGTTGACTCTGCAGGGCGTGATAAGGGAAAAGACAGGGTTCCAGAGAGATCCACAGGTCGCTACAAAGCCTGCCCGGGAACCAGGGTCACGAGGACCGTGACTGGAAAATTTTCACCCCGCGCGGGCATATTCGCATAAAAACAGCCACTAAAAAGTACAATTGTAAGTACCCTGGAGGAAAACCGCGATCACCACGGATTCTTTTTAGTTTAGTTACAATCAGATTTCATTACACGGACATTTCGGACGGAAAGTAAATAGCATTCCACGCGAATTTGCTTCATCACGACTCGTGGCAAGAATATTGCATTGGTTTTATGGATCATTCATTATCATTCCACTCACCATCCAAGGAGGGAAAAATGAAAGCTGCTCTCTATCTTTTGATCACAGGCATCATCGTGTCTTTTTGTTACCCGGCCTACGCCGGAAGTTCTCCCGTAATTATTAACCACAGGTGTACGGACATAACAAAAATTCCACAGGCCGCGATAGAAAATGCCAGAAAAAACTTGCACATCGGCTACGGCCATACTTCTCACGGCAGCCAAATAACCACCGGAATGAGAGGACTTGTAGGATTTGCCAACAGTGGTGGTCTCGGATTGAATCTGCCCGAGGATATTTTTGATTTTAATAACGGGGGATACAACGGCGCCCTTGACCTGGAAGAAGGAGCAGGGTACGGAAGCGGGTGGCTGGAACGTGACTGCGGTTATTACCCTAAGTGGGTAAATGAGACGAAGGAGTATCTAAATGATCCGTCACATTCCGACGTAAACGTGATTATATGGTCGTGGTGCGGGCAGG
>JALXAI010000383.1 GCA_026992215.1 Desulfobacterales bacterium
GGCGGCAATAAACGCTGCAAAGCTGCAGGAAAAAGGCCTTTCGAGCTTTACGTGATAAAATCCGGAGACTCTCTTTGGACTATAGCCAGAAAATACGGGGTAAGAGTCAAAGATCTTTGCAGGTGGAACAATATAAAGCCCAACGTAACGTTGAGAGTTGGTCGTAAACTCAAGATTTACAAAACTTCCTCTTCAGCACCATCCTATTCGTACCTCGTGGCTGACAGAGAATCGTGCGCGTAGTTTTTCTCCTTTCATGCCTTAAACTCCGGTTTACGAGGGCAAAAAAAAAGCTAACTGGATGGGGCCATATCCAGTCAGCTAAAGAAAGGAGAAAAAGAGTTATGAAGAGTTCTTTCCCGGTTTTTACTCCGGTTTCTTCGTAACCTGTAACCTATGTTCAGCAATAAACATGCCATGAATTGAAGCTTTTCCGCTTTGTTTGCCGCATTTCTCGAAAATTCCATTATATCAAGCTGTTAAGATCAGGAGGGCATCACTTGCGCATGGATTGCTTTGAACATGCCGGGACGAATCCGGCCATAATCCGGCCATAATCCGGCCATAATCCGGCCATAATCCGGCCATCCCATCATTCCTGGGAGAGGATGTACCTGACACTTGGCCCCCTGCCTATCCTCTTCAGCACTCCCATGCTCACCATTTGAGACAACTCGCGCCTGCCGTGCCGGTCAGAGACCTTATTTATCCTGGTATAGTATTCGTTCGTTATAAAGCCGTGAGTTTTAACGAAGTCTATGGCTTTTACCTGGCGTTGGTTCAGTCCGAGCGATGGTATCAGGTCTCCTTCCCTGGGTACCATCGAGTCATGATATTTGGGAAAAGCCGTCTTAACAGGTTCCTCTTCCTCCATGGTTGCATCTTCTTCCACGTTCCAGATTTCAGGGGGAAGGTCTTCGGGTCCTATTTCTTCTCCTCTTGCCATTATTACGGATCTCTCGATGGTATTTTCGAGTTCCCGTACGTTACCGGGCCAGTGGTAGAGGAGGCATCGTCGGAGAGCCTCGTTGTTGAGTTTCAGGTTCTTGCGTCCGGTCTCTTTTTTCATTCTGTCGAGGAAGTGGTTTATCAACAGCGGTATGTCGTCCGGGCGCTGTCTGAGGGGTGGGACCTCGATGTGAACAACGTTAAGGCGGTAGTAAAGATCCATTCTGAACCTTCCCGATTCAGCCTCAGCTTTTAAATTGGTGTTGGACGCTGCGATGACTCGTACGTCCACCTTCAGTGTTTTACCACCCCCCACGCGTTCAAATTCCATTTCCTGGAGTACTCTGAGGAGTTTTACCTGCAATGATGGAGAAGTTTCGCTGATTTCGTCCAGAAAGAGGGTGCCTCCGTCGGCGAGTTCAAACCTGCCTTTTCTCAGTGATACGGCTCCGCTGAAAGCACCCTTTTCGTGGCCGAAAAGTTCGCTTTCAAGCAGTGTTTCGGGGAGTGCCCCGCAATTTATGGAAATAAAGGGGCGATCTTTTCTCGGACTGTTCTGGTGTATTGCTTTTGCTATGAGTTCCTTGCCGGTTCCGGATTCTCCCGTGATAAGAACCGTGGCTTTGGTGGGGGCAACTTTCTGGATGATGTCGTAGATTTTTCGCATTGACTTGCTTTTGCCGATTATTGCTCCGAACTGGTACCGTTCTTTCAATTTTTCGCTGAGCAGGCGATTTTCTTCCATCAACCTTCGCATGTTGATGGCTTTTTTTATCGTCAGCTTGAGCTCGTCGTTTCTGAAAGGCTTTGTTATGTAATCGAAAGCACCTTTTTTCATGGCTTCCACGGCCTTTTCAACGGTTGCGTAGGCGGTCATCATGATAACCGGGATCTCGGGATAACGACGATGAACCCTATCCATTAGATCCATTCCGCTGATTCCCGGCATTTTCATGTCAGTAATGATCAGGTCTACTTCACGGTTTTCGGCGATTTGCAAAGCCTCCTGGGGACTGCTGGTAATGATTACTTCGTATCCTTCTTCCGAAAGCAGGGCCTCCAGAAGAATCAGGTAGTTCTTTTCGTCGTCAACTATAAGAACGGTATCCATGCCTTTTCCCCTCTGTGAACTGACGATTTTTCCCGAAGCAACGTTTTCAGCCCGGCGGACTTTTTTTACCGGGAAACCGGGTAAGACCCTGATATGGTTACTTAACCCATGGGCAAAGTTATTTCCACCGTTGTTCCCTTCCCGGGCTGACTTTTTATCCTGATTTTCCCCTTGTGACTTTCGATGATGTTTGTGACAATCGCAAGACCGAGTCCTGTTCCTTTTTCCCGGGTTGTAAAAAAGGGCTTGAAAATCTTCTGAAGATGTTCTTCGGTTATTCCGCGTCCGCTGTCAGATATCAGTATCTTCATGTTCCTTTTTCCGTTTTCCTCAATGAAGGTTTTGATTGAAAGCCTGCCCCCTTCAGGCATGGCCTGAAGGGCATTGTTGAAGATGTTAAGAAATGCCCTGTACAAAAGGTCAGGATCGGCTTTCAGAATCTCGCCGTCGGATTCGTAGTGCTTTTCGACCTGGATTTTCAGCCTTTTCAGTTCCGGCTCGAGAAAGCTGATGTTTCTTTCGATCACGTCTTCTATGTTACACACGGAGTGTCTCACGGTTTTTGGCCTGGCGAAGTCCAGGAACTCGGTTAAAATGGCGTTTAACCGTGTTGCTTCTTCCATTATCATGCTTGTGAATCTCCGCAGGGCCGGATCCTCTATTTTATGTTCCAGCAACTCGGCGGTACTTCGAATTATTCCGAGAGGATTTCTTATCTCGTGAGATATTCCTGCCACCATTTCTCCGAGGGTTGCAAGCTGTTCGGCATGTCGGAGCTGTTCCTCCAGTTCCTTTTGTTCCCTGGCGCGTTGTTCGATGATTGTCTCGGCCCTTTTCACTATGAGTCTCAAAAGCACGAAAATAAAAACGATGGCGCCTAAAGTGGCAGCAATTACTATCATCTGGAATTTGGCAATGGATTCGAAGTCCCTGGAAATATCTTTTGTTATCTCGAAAACTCCCAGTATTCGCCCTTTTTTCCAGGTAAACGGTTGTTCCACCCACATGGGGTTATAAGTTATAAGTTTTCGCTCACCCCCGAGCCAGGGAAGTTCCAGTCCCAGGAAAGTGCCTCCCCGTGAGATAAGCTTCGAAGCCATGTTTCCTTTCAAAGCATTTTTGAATTTCTCCCCGAGGTTCTTGTTTTTCTTCCCCACCATTTTTCTGTCGGTGCTGTATGTAACGATGCCTTCGGTATCGTAAATTACCACTCGCTCAATGTCGAAGCCGTGTATCGTGTTTTTTACAACCGTGTCCAGTTGCCTGTACTGCCTTTCTTCTCTCAGCTGAATCCTGCCTTCTTTCAGCACCACCGGCAACGTGAACTGGAAAAAAACCTGGTGATTAAGGTTGTCTGCAACGAGCTGGGCATATTCTTCGCTCTTTTGCAGCAGCACCTTTTTGGCTCCGGTGGAAATGAAAAGAGAGAGTACGATAAGCGAGGTAAAAATTACGAGAAGGCTCGTCAGGGAGAAATACTTGGCCAGCTGGAACGGCTTCATCTGATGGGTGGTATTTGTGTTAATTTCCTGTTGCATGCCTCGCATTGATCCTGTTGTGTTAAACTGTTGCTATTAATAGTCAACCGGTATCCCGGTTAGTTCATCTAAACGACGTAGCTTGGGTCCGTCCGGAGCTCCTCTTCTATCTCTTTCGCTCTTGCCTCGTATCCCTTTCTACCCATAATAGCATAGGTGTTTTTCTTACTCTCTTCAACTCCCGGTTGATCCAGGGGATTAATGTTGTAAAGAGCCCCCATGTAAACGGTGGTTACTTCGAACAGGAAGAAGATTTGTCCTAGGGTGAAAGGATTTATTTCGGGGACGACCAGCGTGATGTTAGGTCTTCCATTGCGTGCCAGGGCTATTGCCGTGGCTTTCTGTTCCGCGTTTATGAGCGTGGCCATGCTTTTTTTGCCGAGGTAATTCAGGGCTTCAATTTCGGGAAACGCATCCGGAATTTTAACGTCCCTGGTAAAGGATTGTACTCTGAAGAAGGTAATGATCTTGTTAAATGGTCCCTCCATGTAAAGCTGGAGCTGGGAGTGCTGATCGGTGGTTCCAAGGGCCTTGATCGGAGTAGGTCCTGCAAAAATCTCCTCTCCGCCGAGCGAATATTTTTTCCCGAGGCTCTCGGCAATCAGCTGTCTTAGCCAGTCGGCCACGCTATACAACCTGTTGCTGTATGGCATAAAGACAAGCGAGTTCAGGTTTTTTTTCAGATCAGAAAGGTAATAAAGCGCGCCCAGCGTATAAGCGGGGTTTTCCCACAGCCGGGGCGATGAGCATCTTTGATCCATGAACCTGGCGCCCGCCAGCAGCTCATCAATGTCAACACCCATCACCGCCGCGGGAAGCAATCCCACGGGAGTCAGTACCGAGAACCTGCCGCCAACCGAGGGGGGTATGTTCAAAAGAGTGTAGTTTTCCCTGAGGGCGATTTCTCGCAAGCATCCCCTTTCGGGATCAGTAATGGCAACCAGCTGTTTTGATAAACCCTCTTCCCCGCACGTCTCTTTTATCATTTCGTGAACCACCATGAACTGGCTCATGGTTTCCGCCGTGGTTCCAGACTTGCTGATAACCAG
>JALXAI010000384.1 GCA_026992215.1 Desulfobacterales bacterium
TTAAAATGCCCACGGCAGTGGATAACCAGAAACTGGTTAACTTTGCCATGCAGGGAACTGAACAACCCGTGTCCTTTGACTTGCAGAAGGCAAGCCTTATTTTCAGCTTTGGAGCGAACCTGCTTGAGGGATGGGGGTCTCCGGTTCGAAACATGCAGACCGTTTCGTCCCTGGAGAGGGACGGTAAGCACGAATGGGTTCATTTTGACTGGCGACAATCCTTAACCTCGGCGAAGGCTACCGAATGGATACCGATAAAACCGGGGACTCACGCGGCTGTGGCTCTAGGGATGTGTCACGTGATTGTAAAAGAAGGGTTGTACGACAGGGACTTCATCCATTCCAAGTGTTTTGGGTTCGAAGATTGGGAAGATGAATCAGGCACCAGGCACAGGGGGTTCAAAACTACGGTCTTAAGAGAATACTCGCCCAGCAGGGTTTCGAATCTAACAGGCGTCCCCGCGGAAAAAATTGCGCACCTGGCAAGAAAGTTTGCCGGCAAACGGCCTTCCGTGGCCATATGGGGCACTGCTACCACGAATACGCCAGGCAGCTTTTACGATGAAATGGCGTGTGTATCTTTAAACGCGCTTTTGGGCAACATAAACAAGCCCTCAGGACTATTCGTGCTGCCGGAAATACCACTCAAGTCCTTTGAAGATGCTTTCTCCATGGGCACACATCGCAAAGAGCTTGAGGAGCTCAGGATAGGAAAGGATGTAGCGGAACAATTTCCTTTCGGGAAACCATCAATATATTCGGCCCTGGAAGAAATTTCCGGGTCAAAACACGATCTGGTGAAGCTGTTGTTTCTTTACGAAGCAAACCCAGCATATTGCCTGGCGGAGCCGAGGACTTACCTGGAAGCAATTGACAGGATAAAGACCGTGGTCTCTTTTTCATCGTTTCTTGATGAAACGGCCCTGCAAGCGGACCTCATATTGCCAAACCACACGTTCCTGGAACGCTGGGACGACTTTACGACACCACGAGCGCTGCCATATGCCATGTACGGCATAAGCAAGCCCGTTCTGAAACCCCATAAAAAGACCAGGCATACGGGTGATCTGATTATAGAAATGGCAAAATCTCTGGGGGGTGAAACAGCCAGAAATTTCCCGTGGAAAAACTACGAATCAGTTCTCAGGTGGCGACTGAAGGGAATTGTCGAGAAAGCCGAGGGAAGAATCCTGGACGGGAAAGATATTTCAAAGCCCATCGAAGCATTCGTGAACTTCGAACCCAACTTCAAAACAACAAATGACCTGTGGAACAGGTTAACCGAAGGCTCGTTCTGGGTCAGGCCCCCTGATTTTTCGACATGGCCTTCTTTCTCAACTTCTTCTGGGAAATTCGAATTTTACGCCAGGCAATTTCAGAAGGGCAAATTCCGAAAATGGGACGACAGGCTGTTTGTGGCCAATTACTTTCCCCTGGAGCCGTCAGGAAAGAAGGACGAATTTCCCTTCCTGCTCATACCGTACGAAATGCTACAGCTTTCGACCTCGCAGGTTGCCAATCCTCCCTTCATGACAAAGTTGCTCCCTGACACTTTGCTCAAAGAAAACGATATATTTGTTCAACTAAACTCCGCTACGGCAAGAAAAGCCGGTGTAAAAGAAGGGATGAAAGTCACCCTAAAGACCCCCGTGGGTGAGGCGCAGGTTCGCGTACACGTGTCGGAACAAATAGCACCGGGGGTAATAGCCATGGCAGCCGGCCTGGGACACAGAGCCTTTGATGAATACATTAAAAACAAGGGTGTCAACGTATACGAACTGACGGAAGTCCAGATAGACCCCATGACCGCTACAGGCACATGGTGGGCGACAAGGGCAAAACTGATTAAGGCATAAGGTAGGGATAGATAATGGCTAAGAATGAAAACCAAAAAACTCCGGTACGATATGCAATGGTGATAGATCTTGATAAATGCACCGGTTGCATGGCCTGTGCCGTGGCATGCCAGGAAGAAAATAACATATCTTTTCTCAAGGATGATTCAGTCAAAACCAGGTCCATAAACTGGATGCGGATTTTTAAACTCGAAAACGGGAAAAAGTACCCGGAACACAGGTATGCTTTTCTGCCAAGACCGTGCATGCACTGCGATTCTCCTCATCACTCGCCATGCACCTTTGTTTGCCCGGTTAACGCTACCCAGAGAGACGAAGAGACGGGGATAGTAAACCAGGTTTATCCGAGGTGTATCGGCTGCAGGTACTGCATGGCCGCATGTCCCTACTACGCCAGGAACTTTAACTGGTGGGATCCGACCTGGCCGAAAGACATGGTCAACATGCTGAATCCCGATGTTTCAACACGGATGCGAGGAGTGGTGGAAAAATGCACATTCTGCAGCCACAGGTTGCTCAAAGCCAGGGACAAAGCCCGGGTAAACGGTGAAAATCCGGAAGGAGTTGAATATACCCCGGCGTGCGTTGAAGCATGCCCTGTGGATGCCATTGTTTTCGGTAACCTTCACAATCCCGAAAGCGAAGTTGCTAAACTTTCCAGGGATAAACGTGCCTTCCGACTGCTTGAAAAGCTCAAAACAGAACCGAAGGTATATTACCTGACCAGCAGGGAGTGGTTGAGAAAGCAGGGAGATAACTATCTTGATGAGAAAAGAAAGAGCAAGAAGTAAACTGAGGGGTGGAAAATGGATAAAGATTTAATACCCGAAGGGGTTAAGCGGTGCCCGTTTCCTCTTTTCGCTCTATGGGTTTTGATTATTCTGACCGTGATAGGATGGGGAATCTATGCAGGCATCCTCATACTATGGAAGGGACTTAACCTGACAGGTCTGAACAACATATTCGGGTTCGGCCTTTGGATCACCGTGGACCTGGGAGTAATTGCCCTGGGTGCCGGAGCCTTTTTCTCGGGTTTCCTTTTTTATGGTTTATCCAGGTGGTTTAAATCACTGAAAGAAATTAAAAAAATAATAAACCTGGCGGTCATCATAGGTTTTATTTGCTATACCGGCGCAATGCTGGTGCTTGCTCTCGATATAGGGCAACCAATAAGAGGCTGGTTCGGATACTGGCACGCCAACGTTCACTCTATGCTCACCGAAGTAATCTTCTGCATTACATGTTACTGCATGGTTCTTATTATCGAGTATCTCCCGATAATATTGCAAAACCCCAGGCTGGATAAAGTGAAGGTACTGCACCACTTCGGGCATAACCTGCATGAAATTATGATAATTTTCGCGCTGACCGGCACGTTTCTGAGCTTTTTTCACCAGGGTTCACTGGGCGGCATGTGGGGAGTGCTTTTTGCCAGGCCCTTTGCCTACCGAACGGGATTTCTTATCTGGCCCTGGACCTTTTTTCTTTTCATAGCTTCTGCCATAGCGGCAGGTCCGGCATTTACTGCCCTGATATGCAAGCTGCTTGAGATCGTAACCAACAAGAAGCTTGTCGATCGCTCTGTATACCAGTTGATCGCCAAACTTGAAGGATGGCTCCTTGCGGTGTACATAACCCTGAAGCTGGCAGACACCCTGTACTGGGCCTTCAAAACGGTCCCCGATTTCGGCCTGAGGGTATCAAAGTTTTACCATGACCCTTACGGATTCTGGCTGCTGGTCGTGGAACTGGGTGTTTGCGGAATCCTTCCGGCAATCCTGCTAATTGTTCCAAAGCTCAGGGAAAACTCTCTGATTTTGTTTGGAGCCCTGTTGCTGGACTGCGTTGGGGTCGTGATTAACCGTTTCGTTTTCTCCGTTCAAACCCTCGCCATTCCCGTGCTACCGTTCGAAAAATTCCACGTTTACGTCCCTACCTGGCAGGAATGGGCACCCACCGTGGCCATGATAGCTTACGGAGCACTTATACTTTCTCTTTCCTACAGGTACCTGCCAGTTTTTCCGAGGGAAAGGGATTTAAACCCGGCAGATTAAGGAACAAAACCGGGGGGCGGCGATTCATCCGGAATCACCGCCCCCGCACCCGGGGCCGGCAATTTTCACGCTCAGGAATTTAAAGGGATTGATTTCGCTTAAGTTTGGGTATATGGTTTAACTGGCAACGTGAGAAAATACACAAGCTGCGGAAGGAGGACACAATGGCCACTGAAGTTGATTACAGATGCCCTTATTGCGGGGAGCCGATGAAAAAATGGAAGACACCTCCGGGAAGTACATGGACGTGCAAGATTCAATATATTTGTTTTAACGACGAGTGTTCGTACTTCGTTCGAGGCTGGAAGTGGATGCTTGAGAAGTACAACGTCAAGGCATCTTACAGGCACAGGCTTGATCCGGATACGGGAGACAAGGGGCCGATACCCGTTTGGTCCTACGAAGCCCTGAAAGACAATATCATCGAAGAATAAACCACCGGCAAAGGGGCAGGATTACATGCCCCTTTGCTCCCTTTCTCCACCCTCCTCGCTTGCCTTCCATTGACATGACCTTTTATTCCTCTCCTATCCTTGCTGCCAGTTTTATTTCAGTCAGTCATTTCCACCGGCAGCAGTCAGATTACGCAAACATCATGGGGAAATAGTCATGGAAGAAAAACTTCCAACCCATTTTTTCCCTCAAAAAACCCCTTGCCTTTTTGTAAAAATATGTTAAAAACCTGCGTTTTCACGTTTTGCGTAGTTTATAAATTGAGGTTGCGGAA
>JALXAI010000385.1 GCA_026992215.1 Desulfobacterales bacterium
GCTTGTTAAAACACTGGGCAAAATGGTCTCTGCCGAACACACCATGTACCTTATTCACCCGGATACTTCTCAAACCCTTACCATAAAGTTTAAAAAGCTGACCGAAGAAAAACTTTTATTTGAAGTAAAGGAGGGATACGGCGGAGATAACGAAACTTCAATAAGCCCCCCAGTGTACGTTTACTGGGCACATGGATTCAGGCAGCATCTTTTTGTGTCGGCCGTCAAAGAATTTTCTTTGACCACCCTGGCCCTTGAGCTTCCGATTTTACTTCTTTCCTCTTCTCTTAGAGAAGAAGAAAGAAACGTAGTAGAGCCCGGTACAATGTGGGTTGAAATCCCCCTTCCGTATCCCAGGGGTGCAAAGATAAAAAGGGAAATAATAGATATCTCGTCCGGCGGGTTTGCCTTTAAATGTCCGATAGACTCAGCATATTTCCTTCCCGGAACGCCAATTAGCTCGCTGAAAATATACGGTAGAGACAGGGAACCCTTTGTATCCGCGGGGCAAATCAGGCACGTTACTCCTGTTACAGGTGGCACAGGGGAACCTTACCTGAAGGTTGGAGTCCAGCTTCAGATTTCGAATAAGGCTTTTGCGAAGGGACACTCACAACCCCAACTGGCAAAACGAACAAGAAAAATCAAAAAAGAGAAATTACCTCCCAGACAAAAAACAGGAGGCATATTCAACACTCTTAAACAGGTCTTAAAAAAGGGTATACGTCCCGTAACAGCTCATCCGGACTACGGCTCAAAGACTGCTTCAGACACCCGCTCTTTTCGGATTTTAAACAGGAAAAACCAGGAGATAGTCGGCCTGTTGAATACTACCTGGAAAGGAACAGAAAGAAGACGTGCCACCGTAATCCTACTGCCTCCTCCCTATGGTAAGAGAAAGGAAGCACTGGGACTCTTTGCATATTACCTTATTGAACGTTTCAAAAACCAGTTCAAAGACGCCGTTGTAATCAGGTATGACTCCACGAATCATGTTGGAGACAGCTACAAAGATCCTCCTTGCAGGGAACCGTGGAAAGAGTGTTTACACATGACTCTATCGCAGGGAACCGAGGATCTTCTCTCCGTCCTCGATTTTATCGAGAATAACGATCATTTCCTCACGAAAGAAATTGTGCTGGTTAGCTTCAGTATCGGAGCATTGCTGGCAAGAAAGGCAATTGTTAAGGACTCAAGGCACAGGGTACATTTCTGGATTGCACCGATGGGCGCAACGCACATGGGTGACCTGCTCATCAGGGTTTCCGGGGGCATTGATTACTTTGACCTCTATGAAAAGGGGCAAGAACTCGGCAACGTAACAATTTTGGGTATCACCGTTGAAGGCAATCGTTTCTGTGAAGACGCCCTCTCCAGGGGGTACGTGACTCTTTACGATGCCATGGAAGACATGTCTCGGATAAAGATTCCGGTTATCTGGCTTTATGGCGAATACGATTCCTGGATCGATCCGGAAAGCGTGGAAAAGCTCCTGGAGGCAAAAAGCAGCGGATTCAAGAAAATAAGGTTAATCCCCACGGGCCATCTGCCTCTTAACGGGGAAGAAGCACTGGAAGTCTTCGATATAATATTTGAAGAGATGTGGCCACTGATAACCAAGGATGAAATGGTGGAATTCACTCCGAATCTCACCGACCTGATAGAAAAACAGGAACAGGAGTGGAAACAAAATCCCAAGGACCTGATTCTTAGCAGGAAAAAATACTGGTCAACCTATCTCATGGGCGAAAAAGAATCGGATCTCGGTTACGATATCCTGAGATACTGCGAAGAATACGTGGAGTTCATAAGAGAGCAGATCAGGCTCCTTGACATCAAACAGGACCAGAACGTGGCGGACATGGGATGTGGCACCGGAAATCTTGTTTTGCAATTTCTGGAAGACTACGATAAGGAACCACGAAATTTCCCGGTATTCACCATGGTAGATCTTATTGAAGAAGCTCTTCGGAAAGCAAAGAGCAAATGTGAGTCGGTTGCCGCAAAAAAAGGGATAGATCCGGGGCGCTTGAGAACACACCGTGCAGACCTGGACATCCATCCCGCCCTGCCCCTAAAGAAATTCGTTTTAGGAGAATTTTACACCGTTGATGATCTGAAGGGACAGCTTCCCGGTGTTACCAGTTACACCATAAACCTGTGGAAAACAAACTTTGGCAAACGACTTTATTATTTGCTCAGAGGCAAGAAAATAAGTAACAGGGATATTGCATATCTGGACAGTTTATTTCCGGAAGAAGAAAAAGAAATAATCCTCCAGTTCAACCTGGCATCCAGAATAATTAAGCACATGATATCGTCAGAGTGTCCATTACTCCATCATGGTTGCACCACCCTGACTGATAAAGAAAAAAATACGGATTCTCTTCTTGGAATTGATTTCAAAAACCTGGCATTCAGGTTACCCTTCGAAAACAACACGTTTGACAGGCTGGTCAGCAGCCTTGTATTGTCTTACATGAAGAATCCGCTGGACACTTTATTCGAGTTTGCAAGATGCCTCAAACCGGACGGAATCATGGTCATATCTTCCATGAAACCCGACACAGACATGTCAAGCATCTTCACCAGGATGATAGATCGAATAAATGACGGCACCATTCCAATACCATCGGGTTCAAAAGAAAAATACTTAAAAGCCACCAGGGACTTTGCCAACTCGGCCGCACAATTGATGCAACTCGTCGACGAAAGAAAATTCCGGTTTTTCCATCCGGAGGAACTCTCAGAAATGATGGAAGAAGCGGGAATGAGAGTTATAGAAATTTCTGAGTCCTATGGAAACCCACCCCAGGCCTATATAATTAAGGCGCAGAAAAGAAAGACTAATTAGTAACTATAATTTTAATATTTTTTCTGTTATGCTAAATGTTGATCAATTTTACCAATCAATTTAGAATACCTTGTTAGAATACCCAGATGCATTTCTGACCCCGGTTTAATAGATGAATATTAAGATTGATTCCCAACAGCTAAGAAGCATATACGAGAAAGAACGCCGCGAAAGAATGCGGCGCGCCGTCAGTATAGGGTGCATCATAGGTTGTTTGCTTGTTCCGGCGTTTGGTATACTCGACTACCTGGTGGGTAAGGAACACATGATGCCCCTTTTGTTCATACGATTCGTTTGTTCTTTGAGCTTATTCTGCCTGTACCTGATGAATAGAAGCAGGCTGGGAGAAAAGTACTCCAACTATTTTGCCATTTACGGGGTTTCTTCCGTTGGTATCGCCATTGTAATAATGATGTACGTACTGGGAGGCCCCAAAAGCGGTTACTATGCAGGAGTGAACCTTTCTCTCATCGTAGCAGGACTTTTAATGCCCATGACGATACTGGAAGGTTTGGTCACCTTCGTATTGATATACGCATCTTACACCATAGCATCCATTCCTTTTCTCGACGGAGATAGTATCAACTATTTTTACAGTCAGAGCTTTTTTATCATCTCTACGATGATCCTTGTCCTGATAGGTTTCAGATTCAAAGAATCGCTGAGTTTGCAGGAGCTGGAAACCAGGCTCAAGCTGATTGAGGCTCGAAAAGAACTCGAACGGCATACCAGGGACCTTGAAAAGGCGGTACGCCAGAGAACGGCTTCTCTTGTTCATTCCGAAAGAATGGCGGCCGTGGGACAGCTCGCCGCAGGAATTTCCCACGAATTCAATAACATACTCACGGTAATCATTGCCCACGGAGAGCTGGCCAAGCTTGAAAATACGAGGGAATCCCTGGCCAAGGCAGTAAACATAGCGATAGAATCGGCCAAACGGGCATCAGAGATAGCCAGAAACCTTTTGACATTCAGCCGCCAGTCGACTCATGAGCGGCACTACGTAAATTTGCAAAAATGCTGCGAAAGTGCTTTGAGCCTTATGAAAAGCAGTTTCAAGAAGGCCGATATCAGTATAGAAAAAGATTTTCCCGTTCATCTCCCACCTGTGTGGGCTAGTGAAACCGAGCTTCAGCAGGTGCTTGTTAACATCATAATTAACGCGTACCATGCCATGGAAGAAGGAGGCGTCTTAAAAATCAGCGCTAGGGTAAAAAACGGCGAAGTGGCCCTTGTGATTTGCGATACGGGGTGCGGTATACCAAAGGAGAATCTCGAGAGGATTTTTGAGCCGTTCTTTACAACCAAGGGAGTCTGGGGGGATGACAGTGATGTACCGGGATCCGGGCTGGGACTTTCGGTGGTTCACGGCATTGTGAGTTCCCTGGGAGGACGCATAGAAGTTGACAGCAAAATAAACGAAGGAACCTGTTTTACCATATACATTCCCATCCCCCCGGAAGGGATGGAAGAAGTTACGTACTTCGCGGACAACGTGGTACCGGGACATATCGAGCACGCCGTTAAGAGCCTCAGGATTCTGGTTGTGGATGATGAGAGGGAAATTGCAGAAGGTATAACCAGGTTGCTGGAAGCCCGGGGCCACAAGGTCATGTCGGCCCACGACACTGCCGAAGCGCTAGAAAAGCTCGAACACAACCACTTTGATCTTGTTATTACGGATTTGCTGATGCCCGGGTTAAGTGGAGAACACATTCTTGCCAGGTGTCAGCGTTTTGATCCCCCGGTGCCATGCATGGTCAT
>JALXAI010000386.1 GCA_026992215.1 Desulfobacterales bacterium
GCAATGGGTCTTGATAAAATATTCGATTCCACATTTGATCTGGTTAAGGTTCGGATGGGGCTGGATGTGGAAGAAAACGAGCTGATTTCCAGCAACATAGCCAATATTGATACACCTAATTACGTGGCGAAAAAGCTTTCATTTGATGAAACCCTTGAAAGGTTTTTGAACGACTCCCTTACCGGCCTTAGAACAACCAATCCAAGACATTTCCCTTTCGGAACGGGAGGCCCGGAAGAGGATAAGTATATTATCGAAGAGACGGGAGAAGTGGACATCGACAAGGAGCTCAGCAGGCTCACCGAGAACAGCATCCACTACCAGGCTCTCGTAAATATTTTAAACAAGAAGTTTACTCTGCTGAAAATCGCTATTTCAGAAGGAGGTAGATAATGGACTTAATGACGGCACTCAAGGTTAGCAGTTCGGGTATGAGTGCGCAGAGGACCTGGATGAATATCCTCGCGGAAAATCTTGCCAACGTAAATACCACTCGTACCCAGGACGGGAAACCGTATAGAAGGAAAACTGTTATTTTCGAGACCGTTCCGTATGGGAGCAGTTTTGACGACTTGCTGGCCAGCTTCGAGGACAATTCCGTGTCCGAGGTGCAGGTATCAGATATTGTGGAAGATGGAAGGGACTTTAAGGAAGTTTTCGACCCGGGGCATCCTGACGCGAACGAGAAGGGAATTGTGTTGTATCCGAACATCAGCATAGTCGAAGAAATGGTGAATATGTTGACGGCAACCAGGTCTTATGAGGCAAATGCTTCCGTGATTAAGAACGTAAAGGCCATGGCAATGAAGACCCTGGAACTTGGAAGGTAAATGAGAGGTGACTATGAGCAATCTGGTGGATAGGGTGGGAAAAGTAAGCGATTTTGGCAACGGACCCTCCGAAAAAATAGGGGGAAAGAGCAAAAATTTTTCAGCGGAGTTCGGTAAAAGGTTGAAGAAGGCACTGGAAGAGATCGATAACTTGCAGGAGAACGCTGATAAGCTTTCCCGTGAGCTTGCTGTCGGACATGATGTTCCGTTGCACGAGACGATGATCGCTCTTGAAAAGGCCGATATCAGTTTGCGCCTATTTGTTCAGGTAAGGAACAAAATCGTGGAGGCCTATCGGGAAGTGATGCACATGCAGTTCTAAACTGGGTTCAGCTACTGTTAAATAGGGGATAAGATGGGTGTTTTAGGAGGTTTTTTCAAACAGGTTAGCAAGGTTTTCGGCGGTCTGCCTGCTTCCAGGAAAATTAGCTTCATAGCGCTGTTTCTGGCAGTAATAGGCGGATTTGCGTTGATTATCTTCCTGAATAACAGGCCTCACTACCGGATACTTTACAGCTACATCTCCGTGGAAGACCTCCAGGCAATTAAGGCTAAGCTGGAAAAAGAGAAAATACCGTACAAGCTTGAAGGGACGAATGCCATAGCTGTCCCCGAAGACAAGCTTTACCAGGTGCGGATTATGCTGGCATCGTCCGGGCTGCCCGGAGGAAGCATTACTGGGTTTGAGCTTTTTGACAAGAATCGCCTCGGGACCACTGATTTTGTCCAGAAGATCAATTACCAGAGGGCTCTGCAGGGAGAACTTGCCAGAACCATAGACGAAATACCGGAGGTAATCGAAAGCAGGGTACACCTGGTAATTCCCGAGGAATCTTTATTTGTAGAGGATCAAAAGGAGCCCACCGCCGCTGTGGTTTTGAAGCTGCGACCCGGGAGCAGTCTTTCGTCCAAGCAGATTCAAGGGATCGTTCACCTGCTGACGTGTTCGGTTAAGGGGCTTAAAGCCAGCAATGTTTCTATTATAGACGCGGCTGGAGGCACACTTTATCACAAAAACGGGGACGAGGATTCGCTGTTTTCGGACACTCAGCTCGAATACAAGCAGACAGTGGAAGAAGCGCTGCGGCGCAAAATTCAGGGTATCCTTGAACGTGTCGTGGGACCGGGTCATGCAGTGGTTCAGGTGACCGCGGATATAAATTTTAAAGAAGTAAAGATAACCGAAGAAAGCTATGATCCTGACACCGTGGCTGTCAGAAGCGAACAAAAGGTTATCGAGCAAGCAAACGGAACGTCTATCAGGCCAAAGGGAAATCCGGACAGTATTCTTAACCTGCAGTCCAAATTGAATGCCACCGGAAGACCCAGGGCTAACAGTGCCAGCAGGCAGAGAGAGACAATCAATTATGAAATAAACAAGGTTGAGAAAAATATCCTGGAGAAACCAGGAACAATAAAGAGACTCTCGGTGGCCGTTGCGATTGACGGAAAATACAAGACCGAGAAGACAAAGGACGGGAAGGTCGAGAAGGTATTTATCGGCAGGTCTGCGAAAGAAATGGAACGACTGAAGGAAATTGTCAAAAAAGCCATGGGCTTTGATGCAGACAGAAACGACCAGGTGGAAATTACCAACATATCCTTTTCAACCAACGAGCTTCCCGGCGAGGTGGTGGCTAAAAAATCCAGGTGGCTCGAAATGCTGCGTCAGTATCAAAAAGCGATAATCAACGTGATAATCTTCGCCCTTTTCTTCCTTTTCGTGGTGAGACCTTTTCTCAAGCAGCTGGGTTCTCTCAAGCCTTCTTCCGAGCTGCCGGCTGCAGGCGAACTGACGTACGAGAAGCCCCAGGCCCTTGAAGAAGGGGCGAAAACACTGCCTTCGGCTGCAAAACAGGAAGAGGATCTTAAGGATGAAGTGTCCAATATTGCCAAAATGGATCCGCAGCGAGCAGCGGAGATAATTCGAAAATGGGTTCAGGAACAGCGATAGGAGGGGACGATGGAATTAACGGGACCTCAAAAGGCGGCTGCTTTAATGGTGTCTCTTGGTAAAGACGTAAGTTCAATGGTGTTGCAAAATCTGACCGATGAAGAGATCAAGGAAATAGGCAAGTACCTGACGGAAATGAGCGTGATCCCGGGGGATCTTGTTGAAACTATACTCCAGGAATTCGTTGATGATTACAAGAACAACAAGGATGTTCCGGTGATGGGAGAAGAGTTTCTGAAGGATGTACTTAAAAAAGTTCACGGAGAAAAAGCAGAGGAAATCATTGAGGAGATAGAAGAAGAAAAGAGCAGGGTTCCTTTTCAGAACATAAAAAAAGTTGATCCAAAGGTTCTCGCCAACTTTGTTCAACACGAGCATCCGCAAACCATTGCTATTATACTTGCTCATCTTGATCAGAAGAAAGCCGCCGACGTGCTCTCGATGTTGCGGGAAAACATACAGGCGGAAGTGGTTAGGAGAATTGCAAGGCTGGAATCTGTACAAAACGATATACTTCTGGAAATAGACAAAATCCTTGAGGAAGAATTACTGACCCGGGGCACCATCAACCAGCAAAAGCTGGGAGGAACACAGGCTGCGGCGGAGATAATAAATTGTCTCGATAAGAAGACTGAAGAAAACGTGCTTACACAGCTTGAAGAAGAAGAGGCTGAGCTTGCCGAGGAAATTCGGAAACTGATGTTCGTATTCGAGGATCTTCTCCACCTTGATGATCGTAGCATTCGTACCATTCTCAAAGAGATTAAAAACGAGGATCTTATCCTGGCTCTCAAGGGGGCTTCCGAAGAGCTTCGCAACAAGATATTCAGTAACCTCTCATCCCGTGCCGCAGAGATGATAAAAGAAGACCTGGAAGCCATGGGACCGGTGAAACTAAGCGACGTGGAAGAAGCGCAGCAGAAGATAATACTGGTTGTCAGGAATCTTGAGAAGGAAGGAAAGATCGTTGTGGGAGGTGGTGGTGAAGGAGATCAGCTTATCATCTAAGGTATTGAAATTACACGGTTCAAAGCGAGACCCTGACACCTTTGGGTTTGAGGATTTCGAATTCGGGGCTGACGGGAAGAGCAAGTTTGACGAAGGTTCAGGAGGGATCCCGGGGAAGGTTCGGGAAGAAATAGAGCGAAGGCTCAAAGAAATAGAGCAGAAAGAGGCAATTGCAGAAAAAAAAGGTTACGAACGCGGTTTCGCTCAGGGTGAAAAAGATGGAAGAGAGATTGGCAGGCAATCCATGGAAGTTATAGCCACCCAGCTGTCCGGGCTGATTGAAAAAGTAAATGAACTCCCGGGGGAAATCGAATCAAAATACTCGGATCTTATCAGGGACATTATCATAGATGTTTCGATGAGGGTCATACAGGTTGAGATTGAGAACAACAGTGCAATCATACAGAAAAGCCTGGAGATGGCATTTAGCGCGTTAGACGAGGCTCACAGAGTGACCGTGCGATTGAATCCCAGGGATCTTACGCTGTTGAAAGAAAACGTGATCGATGCATTCGGGGATAAGCTGCCGGAAGAGACGAAGATAGTGTGGAAACCTGACCCGGACATTAATCAGGGAGGATGCATCCTGGAAACTGATACCCAGCTTATAGATGCCACGATAGAGAGCAGGCTCAAACAGATACGCGAGCTTCTTGGAAAGGCCTGATTGCAGCATCAACATTCCTAGTGCAGGTAAAAAAAATGGATCAACTTGAACAAAAGCTGGAAAACATTCGGAGATTGGCCGGTACCATTGAGCCGGTGAAAAAATACGGGAAAGTCGTTCGCTCTGTTGGAACCATCGTAGAGGGTGTTGGCATTG
>JALXAI010000387.1 GCA_026992215.1 Desulfobacterales bacterium
ACTTATCTGTATGCACCCTGCCCTTCTCATCGACCTCAGTATCTCGTCATCCACGTAATTGACCCTGGAGATCGCGACCCAGTTAATGTCTAATCCCTTCTCTTCAATGAGCCGGCAAATCCTGATTACCCGGCGTTTATCGATGGTAAAAGTATCGTCGGATACGAAGAAAAAATTCACCCCTTTCTTGTATTGAAGTTCCAGTTCTTCGACGAAATACTCCGGAGAATGAAAACGCACCCTGCGCTTCCAGAACCTGGGGGAGCCGCAGAAGCTGCAATTCCAGGGGCACCCGCGGGTCGAGGACAGATGGCGAAAGGTAAAGTATTTTCCCGGATGAGGCAATTCGTCCAGGTTTTTTACAAACTCTCTTTCCGCGGTCCTGAACGCTTTGCCTTCTTTTCTGAATCCTATTCCTTTTATAGCGTCTGGTGACTTTTTCCCGTGCCCGGAAAGAAAATTCACGAGCTCCAGGAAACTGTATTCCCCTTCCCCATGAACCGTATAGTCCACCACGGGGAAATGCTCGAGGAAATGATCCCACAGGAAAGTAGCGCCAATGCCCCCAAACACTACGTTGACAGCTGGATTAATTTTCTTTGCAATTCGGGCAATTTCAATGGCTCCCCAGCGATTGGCGTGAAGTACCGAAAACCCGATCACATCCGGTTTCCACGTCGAAAGGGTTTTCTCCACTTCGCCCGGTGATTCTTTAACATTATACCAGTTAACTATTCGGGCATCATGACCACTTTCTTTAAGCACCGCACCAACATAGTACAGCCCAATAGGTACCACGCTGATGTCATCCTCATCCAGTCTTTTTTCCAGGCAATACGGGTTTACCAGAAGAACTTTCATGGCCGGCATCACGAAATCCTGGTTTTCATTCGGGATCCATGGTTAATTTCCCAGCATTTTTGTTTTCGTTAGAATACTTCCCTTGAGACATGTAACGTTTTTGCGCGCGTCAACTACCATCCAGAAAACCGTTCGCTCATTACCAGCAGAGGCAGATCTTCGGTCCTGAGTCAAGTTTTAAGCTCCATGTGTTAAGTTTCGAGTAAGAACCGCTTGCCGCAAAGCAGCACCGCTAATTTCCGGTTCTGCTGTTCGCCCAATGAAGAAGCGAGAACCTTCTTTTCCGCACTTTTTGCGTGTACTGTTAAATTCCTTGTGCCATTAAAGCCGGTTATCCTTACGGTTCAAAAAGAATTTTTATCGTGGTCCCCGGTTGAGGCGTGGTTGCCTTCTGCATTTGCTTTCCTGGCACCTCGCAATTTTGTGATTAACTTAGCAGATATTCAGGGACGGTTCGAGGATATTTTTTCTCCCCGAGAACCACGTGGTGGTTTTATCGGGTTCACCACACAAAGTGTATTGACATGGAAGTTTACTTTCTTTAACACTTAAACGCTGTACAATATCCGAAAAACGAGTTAGATTGAAATGAAATTACGAAAAAATCCGTTAGTACATGAAGCTTTCCGTTGATTGTCAAGGACTTTGTCGGTGGTAAGCAACCAGCCGGAAGCTTCATGGGCTATCGGGATGAAAGGTAAAACAGGCGGCGGAGCAGGAGAGATGCAGGTCAAAGAAAAGACGGGGACAAAAACGGGGAAAGATTTTATACGTGCCATCATCGACGAAGATTTGAAGACAAATAAATACGGCGGCAGGGTCCACACCAGGTTTCCACCTGAGCCCAATGGTTACCTGCATATAGGGCATGCCAAATCCATTTGTCTCAACTTCGGCATTGCCGAAGAATACAATGGCCTCTGCAACCTCAGATTTGATGATACCAATCCAAGCAAGGAGGACGTGGAATACGTTAATTCAATAATAGAAGACGTGCGGTGGCTCGGTTACGACTGGGGAGACAGGCTGTATTACGCATCGGATTATTTCGAACAACTCTACCAGTACGCCATTGAACTGATCAAGATGGGCAAGGCATACGTCTGCGACCTGACCCCTGAGCAAATAAGGGAATACCGTGGTACCCTGACCGAACCAGGGAAGGAAAGCCCTTACAGGAACAGGTCTGTTGAGGAAAATCTCGACCTGTTCCGGAGAATGAGGGCCGGGGAATTCCCGGACGCTTCCAGAGTTTTAAGGGCCAAGATAGACATGGCATCACCGAATCTTAATATGCGAGACCCTGTAATGTACAGGATACTCCACGCCGAACACCACAGAACTGGAAACAAGTGGTGCATTTATCCTCTGTACGATTTCACACACTGCCTTTCCGATTCAATAGAGCGAATAACTCATTCGATATGCACCCTTGAGTTCGAAGATCACCGGCCTCTTTACGATTGGTTCCTTGATCAACTGGGAGTGTATCATCCGCAGCAGATTGAATTTGCCAGACTGAATCTCAGTTATACCGTACTTAGTAAACGAAAATTGACTCAGCTCGTGGACGAAGGATACGTAACGGGGTGGGATGACCCGAGAATGCCTACTCTTGCAGGGCTTAGAAGGAGAGGGTATACGCCCGAAGCCATCAGAGATTTTTGCGACAGGATTGGAGTGGCAAAAAGAGATAGTATTGTTGACATTGCGCTGCTCGAACACTGCCTCAGGGTCGATCTGAACAGGAGAGCCCCCAGGGCGCTCGCCGTGTTGAAACCGCTCAGGGTGGTCATCGAGAATTACCCCGAGGATAGGGTGGAAGAACTGGAGGCAATAAATAACCCGGAAGACATGTCCATGGGCACCAGGAAGGTGCCTTTCTCAAGGGTTCTTTATATTGAAAGGGATGACTTCATGGAAAACCCGCCGAAAAAATTCTATCGACTCGCCCCGGGTAGAGAAGTGAGGCTGCGATACGCTTTCTTCATCAAGTGCGTGGATGTTGTTAAAGATCCCGTAACCGGTGAGGTTACGGAGCTTCGATGCATTTACGATCCGGAAACAAGAGGAGGAGCGGCTCCTGACGGAAGAAAGGTGAAGGCAACGCTTCACTGGGTGTCTGCACGCCACGCAATAGATGCCGAGGTGAGAATCTACGATCATCTTTTCACGGTCCCGGACCCGGCAGGCTCTAAAGACTCTGACTTCAAGGATTTTATTAACCCCGATTCCCTGGTTACCCTGAAACATTGCAAGCTGGAGCCGGGATTGAGAAAGGCACGCCCGGGTGACATATACCAGTTTGAGCGTCAGGGGTACTTCTGCGTGGACGTCAAGGACTCCACCCACGAGCGACTCGTGTTTAACAGGGCCGTGGCGTTGAGAGACACATGGGCAAAGATCATGAAAAAACAGGCCCGGAGCACCGGGTAATTTTCCCTTGACTTCCCTTTACGATAAATGTTATCAGACCAAATTCGATTAATTCTCCTTGCTCCGACGGTTTTTCACCACGGGGCTACCAAACCCGTAAGGAGGTAACAAAATGCGCAGGTACGAAACCCTTTTTATTGTTGATCCAGAACTGAGCGACGATGGGCTGAAAGAAGTTGCTGAGAAGTTCAAGGATATAATCCTTGCCGATAAAGGTCATATAATCAAGTATGACGAATGGGGCAAGAGAAAGCTGGCCTACCCTGTCAGAAAACGCGAATACGGCTTCTACATTCTTCTCGACTACTGCGGTCCTTCGGATATAGTCAATGAGCTGGAAAGGAACATGCGAATAGATGAGCGTGTTCTTAAGTACATTACGGTTAAGCTCTCGGATTCTTTTGACATGGAGGACCTGGAGAAGATGAAGGAACCCGAGAAGTCCGCCGAAGCTTCCACGGAAAACGAAGGGACTGTTAAATCGGATGAGTCTGAAGGCGTGACCGCCGAGCCAGAATCAACCGAAGAAACAAGCGAACGGGATGATCCCTCGACCGGCGAACCCGGGGAGGAAGAAGTCGATTCCGGTCAATAAGTCCGTGGCTTCAAGTTTTCCGATATAGTAACACGGACTTGATTCCTGGAATTATTTTTAGCGTGTTAAAGTGATTGGAGGTAACAAGAATGGTTGTTCGAAGACGCCGACGCAGGGTGTTTCACAGAAGGAAAATTTGCCGCTTTTGCGCGGATAGTTCGCTAAAGATCGATTACAAGGATCCTAAGACCCTGAGATACTTCGTGACAGAGAGAGGTAAGATTATCCCGCGGAGGATTTCCGGAAATTGTGCCAAGCATCAAAGGCAGCTTTCACTGGCCATTAAACGGGCACGACACATTGCCCTTATGCCGTACACAACCACGACAACATTTTAGGTAAGCAGTCTTTTTTGTGTTGTCACAGTGCCACGTCTTGCCGTCAGCGGTTTTAGCGACGACCGAGGCGCAAATTGACGCGAGCCTTACCGGTTCGCTGGTTTCGAAAACCAAAAACAAACGTTTCTCCTGGCAGTGTTCGAACCGACGCTGCCAGGCTAAACAATCTCCGCTGATAAATCCAATGACCCATGAACTTTTCAAAGGGGTTTTTATAACTGTTTCGTTCTTCCTCGGCGCAATTTTTATTCCGGTCATTGGTGTCCTGGTAAGCATTCTCACTCCTCTTCCGGTAATCGTTTACTACTACCAGTACGGGCGAAAAGTCGCCCTGCAGCTCATAGCCATCACTGCCATAGTGGCCA
>JALXAI010000388.1 GCA_026992215.1 Desulfobacterales bacterium
CGTCCTTCTGCCCGCATCGTGCCACACCACCTCGACCCTGATCTCAATTGCCGTGGCCTGATCGGTACCTGCTGGACACAGGGCGTAGAGCACGAACCTGTCCCCTGGCTTAAAGTCAACGCTTTTGCTCGTAACTATCCGTACCCCGTTTACACTGGCGTCCTGGAGTCGGCCTAAAAGAACCCTGCTGCCCCCGCGCTTTTCGTTCTCGTTGACAATTGCTATCGGTAGAAAAACCGGGCGACGCCTGAAGTTTCTGCGTTCGAACCTCGCCTGTTTCATGGCAGATACCCCTGCATTTCCCCCTGTGATTAGTGGTTTTCTTGCCCTTGTGCTTGCTTTTCCAATACGTTCCGTGCAATTGATGCACCACCTTCATGATCGCATCGTTAGCGAGCACAAATCCCCGTGCATACCGCCGTGATTTTGCCACGATGGTCATCCTGAGACCCGGGAAAACGGTGCCTGGCTGAAAAGAAACAGCCAGATTGGCTGTTATCAGCCAGTTGTGGTTTCCGGAGGTCCGGTTTTGCCGGTACCCTGATAGTAGTAATGTTCGTGACTGAGTATTCTTCGGCATATTTATCGTATTTTCAATAGGTAATACGGATAAGAAAAAACGTGTATCCGGCAAACGGGCATCCGGTTTCCTGGCACAGGGCTTGCCATGTAGAAGAAGTGAGAAAATTTTACAAAATGACAGGAGGAGGAATTTACTATGAAAAAAGGTGCTGTTTTTGCGCTAGTATTTTCCCTGGTTTGGGGTTTTGTAATATCAGTGTCCCACGCCGATTTGGTTACTATAGGCACGGCTACCTATGAAGGTAGCTCATATAACCTCATTTATGATGCCGACGCACCTATGGGATCAATTGTGTGGTTGGATTACACAAACGGGCCATCAAATTGGGTCGGCCAGAATAACTGGGCTAATGGGCTAGATACAGCTATCACATCTTACAACATCTATCCCGCTTACACCGTTACTTGGAATGGCTCATGGCGCCTGCCTTCCGCAGGAGCTAACCCTCAAGGGGGCTATGATCAAACCACTTCCGAGCTGGGGCATTTGTATTATGAAGAGCTGGGGTTGAAGAATTTTGAGGACAGAGGGTTTGTACCTGTAAGCAATGACGAATTAAACGCGCTAAATTTCGGCAACTTAATTGCCTCCAATTATTGGTATAGCACGGAGGATATTGACTACCCGGATAAAGCTTGGCTTTTTAACACGATATATGGCGGTCAGGGTACTTATGTCAAGACTGCCGCCTTTTATGCCCTGGCGGTCCATAATGCACAAGTTTCTACGGTTCCTATCCCCGGCGCAATCTGGCTTCTGAGTTCAGGGCTTCTGAGTTTTGTGGCGGTTCGAAAGAGAAAAGTTAAAAAGTTCCAAAGGTCCTAGATTGCAAAACGAAGGAGGGATCGAAGTGAGGAAATTTATCATACTCTTTATACTTGTTGGCTTTTCCTTAATCCCCGTAAAAACGCGTTGTTACTCTGCCGCAACGCAACTTATTGTAGATCAGGACGTCGGCCTTAATCCTAATAACCCTGATACCAATTACAATTGGAGTACGTTGAGATATCTCTGGGTTGGATACCCTGGTTGGAGGGACGGGAACTACGAATCTATGTTTGGCTTCGACGTGTCATCGATAGTATCGCAGATTGGACAGGGTGAGACACTGCGAATCAACAGCATGACCTTCTCAGCTTACCATAATTCTGCTACCAATAAGCCGGGTAATGTTGAAGTCGCTCTTGGTAACACGGACAACTGGGATGACGACGTAGTTACCTGGAACAGCAGTTACGGGGACCACGGTCAATCAATTGATTCTGTATATATTAATGGAAATCCTTCCTGGTATCAGTGGTACGAGTGGAATGTGTCATCCATTACCCCGGACGAATTACTCGATGGTTATTTAACGCTGTACCTTTTTACCCAGCCTGAAGGTGAAACCAACTGGCATAATTTTGAAGCCTCGGAATACGGCGCACATAACGAAGCCTATCTGACAATTGATTATGATATTGTTCCCGACAATACCGTTCCCATCCCCGGCGCGGTATGGCTTCTCGGATCTGGGCTTTTTGGACTCGTGGTCGCCCGGCGAAAGAAAAGATCGGTTTAATGTCACGGGGATGTTGGTCAATTACTTTTCTTCGGTGCTTTATCGGTACGCAAATTAATAATCAGGATCTGCTTGCGCTTCAAGCGACTAAAAATAGAGAGGAAGGAGGGACGAATAGGACGTAATCATGAAGTCGTACGCCCACTTGCTTCCGAATCACTCTGGCGGATAGCGGAAAATGGAAAAAACGAGATTTGAATTTAGAAAATCACTAAGAGAGGGTAAAAGATGAGGAAGGTTCATGGAGTTCTCATAGCATTTTTACTAGTGGTGTTAATGATTGTAGCATATCCCGTTTCGGCAAGTATATTGTGGTACAACGGTGATTTTAATGGTTCAGGATCAAGCATGTCTAACCACCACAAGTACGAATCATATGGCGGAGGTAGCTATTTTCAATCAGATAGCCTTGTTTACGACGATTTCATCGTGCCCGCTGGGGGTTGGACCATAACATCAGTATGGTCCAATAATTTTTTCACAGATGAGGTATCGGTTTCAAGTGCGACCTTTGAAATTCGCTCGGGAGTGTCAGCCGGAGATGGTGGCACCGTTGTCGCGTCAGGCAGTGCAAATCCACAAATGTCTACAACAGGGAGAATTAGTAGTAACGGATTAGTCGAATACGAAGTTCGAATAAGTGGATTAAATATTAATCTTACGCCAGGGACATATTGGCTAAGTGTTTGCCCCACCATCCAGTCTGGTGATGTGTATTCGTATAATTCAGCAACCAGTGGTTCACACTCTTTTGGGCAACCCCAGGGAAATAATGGTAATTCTTACTGGTATGTGTTTGAGCATTATGGATATGGTGGAGAGTATACCAGGAACTTCGAGGACGTTTCGGCTTACCTTGATGAAACCACGGACTATTCGATGGGAGTAGAAGGTGAAGGGGGTAATCCCGTCCCCATCCCCGGCGCGGTTTGGCTTCTGGGCTCGGGGCTTCTGGGCCTTGTGGCGGTGCGGAGAAAAAGGGATAGAAGGTAATGCGGAATTGTTTTCGAAAGTCTAATCACTTCGTTAAACTCAGCGACGATTAACCAGAAGGAGATTACAATGAAAAAAGTTTTATTCGTTTCGCTGCTGTTCATTTTCTTATTGGTTGAAAACTCTTTTGCCATGTTGATGTCAACTTCAGATCTCTGGGATGTCAGTAACGGCATCACGATCATTGGTCACAGCGCTCTTGCAGATGGACCTGGCATATATTGGGATTCTTACGCCGACAACATGTTTGGTGCCACTCACGAAGGTACTATAGAGCCTCCCAATACAATTTTTGCAGATAACCCTGCATCTGGCTTTACTCACTGGGTTGAATGGCAAACCCCTACTCCCATTGTTCTGACAAGCTTCAATCTTGTAGCAGCCCATGATGGTGGTAACGTTGGTTATACACATAGGGGCTTTTCAGAGTTTAGGTTGTATGGTTCGACAGATGGATCGACGTGGGATAACATATACACGTATGTTACAGAAAATCCTTATGGCGGTGGAGAAAACTATACTCATTCAAATCAGTTAGAGTTGTATGTCGATCTTGCTTCACCCGTCACTGCGCAATATTTTAAAGCCGAATTTGATCAGGCCGGGGTAGGCGCTTATAGCGGCCCCAGAATCATGGAGTTAGACGGTTATGGCACATCTGTCCCTATACCGGGGGCCCTGTGGCTGCTGGGCTCGGGGCTTCTGGGGCTCGTCGTGGTGAGGAAGCGCCGGCAAGACAGGTAAGAGGGTTGTTACGTGGAAACGGCCGCAGCATTGCGGGGTTATCTGCCGTGCTGGTGCGCCGCTTTTTCCACGCCGGGTTGGCGGCAGAGGTTTGTCTCCTCCTTTCTGAGAAAAAGGGGGCAGGGAAAGGAGGAGACAGGGGTGAGAAGAACGGCAAAGGAAAGACGCCGGAACCCGGGAAAGAAACAAGCATCTTAACGCGATGACCTATCTCTACTTCTTTAACCGTATTCAACTTTTTGCTCCTGAAGTCCCCATCCGGGGTTCTTTTGCCGAACCATTTTGTTTTCTTGAATGCCCGACGAATCGCTCCTCTCGAGGTGAAAGCCTAGCGTAGCCAGAGGCAGTTATTGCAATCTTTCATCTTTTTCGTCCTTGTAAAGCCTTATCCTGCCATGTTATTTTCACATCAGGCGTTATTTCTTGTGCAATCTCTTTGAGGGGAACTTACAATGAGTGAAAGTCTCTATATTACCTCAACGGAGTCCAGGAGCGGAAAATCGCTCATCGCGCTCGGGTTGATGGAACTGCTACTGAGAAAAGTCGAGCGGGTGGCTTTTTTTCGCCCTATCATTTTTGAAGAAAAGGACAACGACATAGACCTTGTTTCTTCGCATTTCCAGCTGGGGATTCCCCATGAGCAGATGTATGCACTGACCTCGGCCGAGGTGAACGAGTTGCTGGCTCATGGGAGACAGGGGGAAATC